>JBAYMA010000018.1:0-8322 GCA_041663805.1 Candidatus Shapirobacteria bacterium
ACTGGTAGTGCTTTTCAAAATGTATCAATTGCTATGCTTGGTGTTGGTCCATATATTACCAGTTCTATTATTTTACAATTACTTGTTATGGTATTTCCTACTTTAAAGGAGAAATATATGGAGGACGCAGAGGGTAGGAAAAAATTTGATGCATTGACTAGATATATAACTGTGCCACTTGCTATTTTACAAGGATTTGGAATGCTTAAAATATTACAAATGCAAGGAATTATTGTTATTGATAGTGTTTGAGGGTTAATTTCTAATATTATTATTTTAACAGCAGGTTCCATGTTAATTGTTTGGTTTGGTGACTTAATTACTGAGAAAAAGATGGGAAATGGTATTTCTATGATCATCTTTGCTGGTATTATTTCTCGTCTGCCAGTTGGTTTTATCCAAACTATGAGTGTTTCTGATTTTTCTAATCCTCAAACTGGTCTTAACTTAATTATATTTGCAATTATGGCTATATCCCTTATTGTAGCTATTGTTTTTGTTGAAGAAGCTATTTTACGAATTCCTATTAATTATGCTAAAAGGGGACAATCAACCTATTTACCTATTAAAGTGAATACAGCTGGAGTTATGCCAATTATTTTTGCTGTTTCTTTAGCCACAGTACCTTCTCTTATTGGTCAATTTTTAAGTAAAGTTTCTAATCCAAATATCGCCAATTTTGCTACCAATTTTTCACATTTTTTCCGAACTGACGGTTATTTTTATATTGTGTTTTATTTTCTTTTAGTTATTGGTTTTACTTTTTTCTATACCTCTGTTGTTTTTAAACCAAAAGATATTGCTGAAGAACTTCGTAAGTCTGGTGGATTTATTCCTGGTATTCGTCCTGGTATTTCTACTGAAAAACGTCTTCAATATCTTACTAACCGTGTTTTATTAATTGGAGCTACATTTTTAGGTCTAATTGCGGTTATGCCTTCAATTGTTCAAAAAATTACTGATATTAAAACTTTGACCATTGGTGGTACCAGTGTTCTTATCGTAGTTTCCGTAATTCTTGAGTTAACTCGAAAATTAGAAAATGTCGTTCAAATGCATAATTACGACAAATTAAGTTATTAATTAAAAAAATATGTCTTCAAATCTTTTTATAATTGGTCCATCAGGCTGTGGTAAATCTACTCAAGCCAAACTTATTGCCGAAAAATACGGTCTTATTCATTTATCTATGGGTCAACTTTTACGTGAAGAAATTGCCATTGGAACTGAACTTGGTATTGAAGCCAAATCTTTTGTCGATTCTGGTAATTTAGTACCTGAAGAACTTACATACAAAATTTTAACCAGTTCTTTATTAAAAATTAATAATCAAAATTTTATTATTGATGGCTTCCCTCGAAATTTAAATCAAGGTCAATTTATTGAAAATTATTTAACTACTCAAAATCAGCCTTTAGATTTAATTATTCATCTGGATGTTACTTTTGAAGAAATTCAAACTCGTCGTGCCAAACTTGGAATTGAATTTCAAGACAAAAATAGAACTGATAATACTCCGGAAGCTATGGCTTCTCGACAAAAATTCTACGATGACAATAATGGCTTAATTATGGATTATTTTCAACCAAAAAACTTGTTATTTAGAGTTGATGGTAATCGTCCTGTCGAACCAATTTTTGAAGATATCTCTCAAAAAGTTAATAGTTTAATAAAAAATTAATTGTCCCTAATAAAAGAACCAACCGTCAGAGGTCAAATTACTGAAGTCTTGCCAAACTCTCTTTATCGGGTTAAAATCGAAGATGATGGTAATGAAATAATTGCCCATTTAGCCGGTAAACTACGTATGAATCACATTCGTGTTATTGCTGGTGATTCTGTTTCTTTAGTCCTTAGTCCTGATGGCAATATGGGACGAATCGTTTATCGTATTTAATTTAAATTTAGTCTTTGATATTGTTCTTTTTTTAGGTTACAATATCCAAGTTCATTTTTTTTATGAAAGTAAAATCTAGTATCAAACGTCGTTGTCGAAATTGTAAGGTGGTAATTCGCCGCGGTATTCGACGTATTATTTGTTCTACAAAAAGACATACCCAAAGACAGGGTTAAAAATAATGAGAATTCTTGGTGTTGAAATTCCAGATAATGAAAGAGCCGAAATAGGTTTAACTAGATTTTTTGGCATTGGTCGAACTAATGTTAAACAATTAGCTAATTTAGCTAATATTAACCTAGATACTCGAATAAAAGATTTATCTCGTGATGACGTTGCTAATCTTATGAAAACTCTTGAATCTTTTAAGATTGAAGGTGATTTAAAAAAAGAAATTCGTGAAAATATTGATCGTCTTAAAGCTATTAAATCTTATCGTGGTATTCGTCATATTGTTAGTTTACCTGTTCGTGGTCAAAGAACTAAAACTAATGCTCGTACTCGTAAAGGTAAAAAGAAAACAGTCGGTTCTCTTACTAAAGAAGCTTGGGCAAGAATCGAAACTCAGCAAAAAGCTGCTTCTACTAGTTCTAATAAATAAATTAAACTACTATGACCGAAACTATTAAAAACAAAACAACTACTAAAAAGAAAGTTTTCAAAAATATTGCTGAAGGTCGACTTTATGTCAAATCTACCTTTAATAATACTTTAGTTAGTGTTACTGATACTAAAGGAAAAGTTTTAACTTGGTCAACCGCTGGAAAATGTGGTTTTAAAGGTTCTCGTAAATCTACTCCTTTTGCTGCTACTACTGCTATTGAAAAAGCTTTAGATGAAGCCAAAAAACATGGTATTAAAAAATTAGAAGTTTATTTAAAAGGTCCAGGTGTTGGTCGAGACGCTACTTTGCGTTTCTTAAGAACCAAAAGGGATTTTGATGTCGACAAAATTGCCGATGTTACACCAATTCCACACAATGGTCCTCGTCCACCCAAACAACGTCGGGTATAAAAAATATGTCAAGAATTACATCAGAAACTAAATGTCGACTTTGTCGAGCTGCTGGCAATAAACTTTATATTAAAGGTATTCGTTGTTATTCAGCTAAATGTCCTATCGAAAGAAAAGGTGCTGTTAAACCCGGTATGCATGGTATTAAAAACTCTAAAAAATTAACTGATTATGGTATTCAACTTAAAGCTAAACAAAAAGCCAAGCGAATTTATGGTGTTCAAGAAACCCAATTCAAAAATTATTATCTCAAAGCTAAAACTCTTGCTGGTTTAGTTGGTGAAAATTTGTTAATTTTGTTAGAAAAAAGATTAGATAATGTTTTGTGTCTTGCTGGTTTAGCTCTTTCTAAATGTTCAGCTAAACAACTTATTAGTCATGGTCATGTTTTAGTTAATAGTAAAGTTTTAAATATATCTTCTTATCAAGTAAAAATAAAAGATACTATTACTTTAGATAAAAAAATTGCTAATAAAATCGGTGAGCTTCCATCTTCATCTGCCGATTTCAAAACCCCAAGTTGGCTTGATCTTAATAAAAAAGAACTTTCTGTCAAAATCATTTCCAATCCTGTTAAAGAGGAAATGGTAAATGATATAGACATTAATTTAATAATTGAATATTATTCAAGATAAAAAGGAGAATATTATGATTGAAACTAATAAGTTCAATATAAAAACCGTCAAATCTACCGATAAATACGGTAAATTTGAGCTTAGTCCTCTAATTGGTGGCTTTGGTCATACTCTTGGCAATAGTTTACGCCGAGTTTTATTAATTACTATTCCAGGTGCTGCTATTACTCGTATAAAAATTGATGGAGCCAACCATCTTTTTACTACTCTTTCTGGTGTCAAAGAAGATTTGGTTGAGGTTTCTTTAAATCTTAAAAAAATTAAGTTTGATTATAATAAAAATGAACCTATTGTTTTAAATCTTGAGAAAAAAGGTCCAGGTGTAGTAACTGCTGGCGACATTATTGATAACGATCTTTGTAAAGTAGTTAATCCAGATCAAATTATTGCCAATTTAGCTGATGCTAAATCTGTTCTTAAAATAGAAATTACTGTTGAAAGAGGAGTTGGTTATACTTTAGCCAAAGAACAAAAATCTGACATTGTTGGTGAAATTATTCTTGATGCTACTTTTACTCCAGTTATAAAAACTAATTATACTGTCGAACCTACTCGTTTAGGCAAGAAATCTAATTACGACAAATTAACTATGGAAATTTGGACTGATGGTTCAATTGATCCTCTTTATGCCCTTAAAATGGCTGCTAATGATTTGATTAAGGCTTTCAGCCAAATTGCTGATCCAAAAGAATTTGAAGATGAAATTATTACTATTAACACTTCTGTAAATCCACAGGGTAGTGATATTTCTGTTGAAGAAATAGAACTTCCTTTAAGAGTTACTAATGCTCTTAAAAAAGCTGGTTATGCTACTATTGATGCCCTTATTAAAACTGGACGTCTTGATGTTAGTAAAGCTAAAAATGTCGGTGAAAAATCTTTAAAAGTTATTGATGCTTGGCTTAAAGAGCGCGGTTTCTCTTGGAAATAAATTATGAAACATCGTATTTTTGGAAAAAAATTAGGCCGTAACCACAACGAAAGACAAGCTTTGTTTAAGTCTTTAACTAAGGGTATGTTTATTAGTGGTTATATAAATACAACCGAAGCTAAGGCAAAATCAGTTGTATCTACAGTTGAATCTTTATCTAATACTATTATTTGTAAACCAGAGTTAACTGCTAAAAGAGAATTATTTAAAATTCTTCAAGATCAAACTTGGGTTAATAATGTTTTTAAAACTTTTAAAGAAGTTTTTGGTGAACAGACTAGTAATTTTACTAAAATGACTCGTATTAAAAGACGTTATGGTGATGATGCTCTTATTGTTAGATTTAGTTTCGTTAAACCAATAAAATTTGAACAAAAAAAAGCCGAAGTAAAATCTGAGATCAAAAAAATAGTAAAAAAAGAATCTAAAGAAGTTAAAAAACCAGTAAAAAAAGTTGTCAAAAAAATTAAAAAGGAGACAAAATAATGAAAAAAACTACTGTATTAAAAGGAAATAAAGTTGATCGCAAGTGGCATCTTATTGATCTTTCTGGTCAAACTCTTGGTCGTATCTGTACCCAAATTGCTACTATTATTATGGGTAAAGACAAAGTAACTTTTTCTTATCATCGTGATGATGGTGATTATGTTGTCGCTATTAATGCTGCTAATATAAAAGTTACTGGTTCTAAACTTAAAGATAAACTTTATCGTCATCACACTCATTGGTCTGGTGGTTTAAAAGAATTAACTTTAGCAGAAATGCTCAAAAAAGATCCTCGACAGGTTATTATTCATGGTGTCTACGGTATGCTTCCTAAAAATAAGCTTCGTGATATCCGTATTACTAGACTAAAAGTTTTCGTTGGCGGTGATCATATCTATGCTGACAAACTTAACAAATAATTATGGCTACTAAAAAAACTTCTACAAATACTTATATTTATTCCGTCGGTCGACGTAAAAGTGCTATCGCCACTATTAAACTATTTACTGGTAAAGGTGAATCTATTATTAATGGTATGGCTTTAGAAAAATATTTTCCTACTAAAACTGAAAAAATTAGTTATGACAAACCATTTACTATTACAAAAACATTGGGTAAATATCATTTTCAGTCAAAAATATTAGGTGGAGGTAAAACTGGTCAAGTTCAAGCTCTTTGTTTAGCTATTTCTCGATCTTTAATTAAAATAAATGAATTATTTAAAACTGATTTAAGAGCTGCTGGTCTTTTGACTGTTGACTCTCGAGTTAAGGAACGACGTATGGTTGGTACCGGTGGTAAATCCCGACGCCAAAAGCAATCTCCAAAGCGTTAAGCTTTTATATTATTATTCAAATCCCTCATTTCGGTGGGGGATTTTTAGTTATCAAATTTTTTCCAAAGAAAAACGGCCGGAGATGAAATAAATATAAAATAATAAACACCGAAGTGTCATCTTTATAAATTATTTCGATCATCCGACCGTCAATTGTGTCAAAACAGGGTTAAAATATTATTTTTGATCATTGATAGCAATTTGCTTCCGTATTTGTTTTTTATATTTACGGAGCAATCGCTTTGCCTTAACTAAATCTTTTTCTCCTTTTAAATAAAGGGAAGATGCTTCGGCAAAACCTCTCGTGTATAAACACGAAATGTCTTTACCCCAATCTTCTAAAGAGATAACCATCCTTTCAAAACATTTTTGATCAGTCTCTTCTAATAAGAGATTAATCCTTAATATTAATTGGTTCAACATATTTTTCCTCCTGTTTTTTTAATGTTCCGTATAAATTGCGCTTCGCAGTTATACGTTTTTTGTTTGTGTTGATTAATCAACCAAACGGTTAGGATAATATCAAAATTACCCTATAATGTCAAAAAAATTATTAGAATTTTGAAATTACATAATTATTAATTAATAATTATGTATAATCTGATATGTCTTTTATTCAAGCTATAATTTTAAGTTTTGTTCAAGGTATTGCTGAATTTTTACCAATTTCTTCTTCTGGTCATCTTAATTTAGCCCAATATTTTTTTCGTCTTACTCCTTCATTAACTTTAGATATTTTTTTAAACACAGCTACTTTTATTTCAGTTCTTTTCTTTTTTCGAAAACAACTCAAATATTTCTTTAAAAATCTTAAGTTTATTATTGTCGCTTCAATTCCAGCTGCTTTAGTTGGAATTTTACTTAAAGACCAAATAGATTCTATTTTTTCCAATATAAATCTTTTATCCTTTTTCTTTATTCTTACTTCTATTTTTGTCTTTTCTACTAAGTTTTTTAGTCAAAAAGATATCAGATTAGATTATAAAAAAGCTATTATTATTGGATTTTTTCAGGCTATTGCCATTTTACCAGGAGTTTCTCGAGCCGGTGCCACTATTTTTGCTGGTCTATTACTAGGTTTAGCCCCTCTAGAAGCCTTTAATTTCTCTTTTTGCTTGTTCATTCCAGCTTCACTTGGAGCCATTGTCTTAAGTGCTAAGGATTTGTCTTCTTTTGGAATTTTAAATCAAGAATATCTGATTGCATTTGTAGCTACTTTTATAGTTGGAATTATTGCTCTTAATATCCTCAAAAAAGTTTTAATCAGTCATAAATTTTGGATTTTTGGAATTTATACTTTTATTTTAGCTATCAGTCTTTTCTTTATTCTCTAACATTCACCTGTTTTTCCATTTAATCGATTTACCAGCATTTTTCTTAAATTTTTTTCAGCCAATTTTATTATATTTTTAGATTTTTTTTGATTTTTTATTACCTCATCACTTCTAAATTCAATTTGATATATCAATTCTTGATCTAAATTATTTATTTCTTCCATATTAAAATTCTCCACTCATAAATTCTTTCCAAATTAAATAAAGTTGATTTGTTGAATAAGCATCTCTAGCCACATAATCGGCAATTTTTTGAAAATCTTTAGCATCAAATAATTTATTAACGTCACCACCATGAATCCCTTTTTCTTTTGGATTTTCAATTCCAAAAGCTTTACATAACATTTCTAATTTAAATCCATGACTTTGTTTAATTTTGTTAAATAAATCTATAAATTTATCCGATCCCCATTTTTTAATTTCAAATGGCACTTTAACTCGATTTATTCCTGATCTAATAATTAAATAAGGAAAATCAAAATTATCACCATTATAAGTTACAAATAATTCATACTCTTTAGCAATTTCCCAAAATTCAATTAATAAATCTTTTTCAGTTTCAAAAATTTTGTAAGTATAATTTTCTTTCTCTGGCACCAATTCTTTTTCTCCTAATAACAAAACCATTCCTTTTTTAGTTCCCGGGTTAAAAGCCCCAATAGCACATACCTTTCCAAAAATTGAATACAATCCAGTTTTATTTTTTGCTTCTTCTTTATCTTCAGTCCCTCTTTCCAAATTATTTAACAGATAGTCCTGTTCTACTTCATCTAACTCTTCAAATTTTTTACCCACTGTCTCAATATCAAATACCATGGTTTTAGTAATAGGGGAATAATCCATTATTTCTTCATTATTTACTATTTGGCAACTATCAATAATTATCCCTATGTTACCGTTATATTCCTGAGTTTTTCCATTAACTTCAATTATCTTTCCTTGTTCTAAATTGCACATAGGAATATTACTATTCCAAATTTTTGCCTCGATTATTCCATCTTTATTTGATAGTTGAAGTTGATAATAAAGGTCACCTTTACCTGTTTTTTTACCTTCTTTTTTTAATACCAAAAAATGCTCATTTCTAATTAAATCATTTACTCCAAATTTCACCGCCATAAAGTTAATTATAAACTAATTATCATGTGTCGGGAATACAAGATTCGAACTTGCAACCTCACGCACCCCAT
>JBAYMA010000019.1:0-8147 GCA_041663805.1 Candidatus Shapirobacteria bacterium
CCGGGGGATAGAGCCAGTATGTGTAAAGGTTTAATGGAACCAATTAGAAGTGAATACAGAAATGGAATTTTTAGAATTTATTACAAATGTCAGGTTTGTAATCATAAGTTTTGGGTACATGCCGCCGACGCCAAGGCTATGGCGAGCCGAGGGGAGGGGGATAATAGAGATTTGTTGGTAGAATTGACTAAATACTAATAAATAAAAAAATATTTATTTTATTTTTGTAAATCGAGGGACTAATTCACCATTAATTTCAGTTGGAGTGAGCCAGCCATCTTCACCTTCTAAAGAACGAATCCAAATAATATGTTCTGGATGGCTTAATTCTTCATAAATTACATCAATAGATTCAGTATCTTCTCTAATACCTAAGTCTTTAACTAAATATTCGCCACCAGTTTTAGTATGACGGTATTTATCTCCGATAGTGATTTGTTTTTTTGCTTGATTTAGCTTTTCTTGAAGAATGTTTCTTTCTATGTGAGCCATAATTGAATTGTATCAAAAAATAATTGCGGTATAAAAAAGGGGATAATGCGGAGAAAACCATTGTTAGTGGATGGTATAATACTAGGATGAAAAAAAGCCAAGAGATAATTAGTAAGATTAAAAGTTTGATAGGGAATTCTGCAAAGCAGAATGATAAAGGTAAAGATAAGAAAAAGGCTAAAAAACAGGATTCTGCAAAGCAGAGTAAAAATGAATTTTTGAAAAATTTACCACCAGGGGTAAAGATTAAACGAATTGAAGTAGGACCAAAGCAAATAATTAAATTGGTAATTTATGCAGTGATATTTTTTTGGTTAATTTCGACATTGAAACAATTTTTAATGTCTCAAGGAGTTGAACAAGTACCAATTTCTCAATTGGTAACTTCGGTTAAAAATCAGGAAGTATCAAAAATAACAGTATCGGATAATGAAATAATTGCAGAATTAAAAAATAATGAAAAAATATTGGTAACTTCCAAAGAATCTGGTATTTCTATGACAGAAATACTACAAAAAGAGGGGATAGATTTAACTAAAGTTCAATTACAAATAGACAATAGACAAGGTTGGAAAATGATGGGAAGTGTATTAACCTTAGTTTTGACAATAGGAATACCAGTATTGTTTATTTTATGGTTGTTTAAAAGACAAAGTGGGGGTGGAGCTGGAGGAATGTTTGGATTTGGAAAATCGACGGCAAAACTTTTTATAAAAGGAAAACAAAGTTTAACTTTTAAAGATGTGGCAGGAGTAAAAGAAGCCAAAGATGATTTGATGGAGGTAGTCGATTTTTTGAAACATCCAGAAAAATATCACAAAATGGGAGCTAGAGCACCTAAAGGAGTTTTGTTGGTGGGACCAAGCGGAGTGGGAAAAACTTTATTGGCTAAGGCAGTAGCAGGGGAAGCAAATGTACCTTTTTATAGTATGGCCGGATCAGAATTTATGGAAATGTTGGTAGGAGTAGGAGCATCACGAGTCAGAGATTTATTTGGAACAGCTAAAAAAGCAGGCAAGGCAATTATTTTTATTGATGAAATTGATGCTATTGGTAGAGTAAGAGGAGGAATGGATGGGGGTCATGGAGAAAGAGAACAAACTCTTAACCAAATTTTGGTGGAAATGGATGGTTTTGAAAATAATACTGCAGTAGTAGTATTGGCAGCAACTAATAGAGGAGATTTACTTGATCCAGCTTTACTTCGACCAGGTCGATTTGATAGAAGAGTAGTATTAGAATTACCCGATTTAGAGGCAAGAAAAGATATTTTGGCAATACACGCAAAAGGAAAACCATTTACTGATGATGTAAATTGGGACAATGTAGCTAAAGGAACAGTAGGTTTTTCGGGAGCAGAATTAGAAAATATGTTGAATGAAGCGGCAATTGGAGCGGCTAGAGTTAATAAAACTAAAATTGAAATGAAAGATATTGATGAAGCTGGTTTGAAAGTAAAATTAGGAGCAGAAAAAAGAAGAACTCAAACTGATGATGATAGATTGATGACGGCTTATCATGAGGCGGGACATGCAATCGTAAATTTTGTAGAAGAATTGGACCCAGTTTCTAAAATTTCGATCATCTCACGAGGAATGGCATTAGGATTTACACTAATACCACCACAAAAAGATTTGATACATCAGACTAAAAGTAGATTGATTAAACAAATGGCAATGGCTATGGGGGGAAGAGCGGCTGAAGAAATAATTTTTAAAGATGTAACTACAGGAGCGTCGTCAGATATTTCACATACCACTAATATTGCTAGAGATATGGTGATTGAATGGGGGATGTCAGAATTAGGACCAATAAATTTGGGATCACAAATTGATGTAAATGATTTTGGAAAAGCTTACATGGAACCATCAAAAATTTCCGACAAGATGCAATCTTTGGTAGATGAGGAAATTAAAAAATTGGTGGATGAGTCTTTTATTGAGGCTAAAAAAGTATTAACTAAAAATAAGAAAAAACTTGATAAAGTGGCAAAAATATTGGTAGAAAAGGAAAGTTTAGGACAAGAAGAGTTTGAGAATTTGATGAAGTAAAAATACAATTGAAAAAATAAAATTGGTATAATTAGGGCATATGGCAGAAAGAGGTGGAGACTTTATTAAATTTGATATTTCAAAATTATCAGGAAAAGGTGATGTTTTGCCAAAAAAAACAGAAGAAAGAGCTTTTCTTGGAAGTGACAATGAGGGTCTTTATCGAAGACAAATTACTAGAGTGGCAGGTCAATTGGATGATGCAAAGGTAATAGATGAATCAACTTCTGAAAGAGAGACAAAAACAGCTGCTGTTTTGCATGAAAATTTTAATGTTTATAGTGTTAGAGAATTAAAAGATAGACAACAAGATCCTAATTTAGTTTCTTATGTTAGGGAAAATTTAAAAAGATCGGAAGAAAGATTGGCTAAGTCAGTTTTGGTTTCTTTAAAAAATTCTGGAGTAAAAGAGTTGGATTTAGTTTCGGCGGCTGCAGTTGACGAGAAATTACCGGATAGTTTAAAAGGACTAGGAGAAAAAATTTCATTGTTTATAATTACAGAACCTACAATTAAGAAAGTTTTGGAAGGGGTTGATTTCTATAGGAATCAATTTGATGTGGCTGATTATGGTGAGAAGAAAGACTTGGTTTTGGGTCAAATAAAGATGGCAGAAAAAGAAATAATGAAAGTAGCCCCGACTAAAAAAAGAGAGGCGGAATTGGCGTTGGCTTATTTACACTCTCTAAAAGATGAAGTGATAAAAAATCACGAAAAGGAACATATAACAGACGAAATAGTTACTTTTTTAGATGATCATATAATCAGGAAAGACGTAACGGTAGATGAAAATTTAAATTTGAGAAATTTAAGTGGAGTTGATGATTTTGAAAAAAAGCCTGGAACCGATGAATATAAAAATCCAGAAACAGTAAAATGGATAAAAGATAGGGAAGCAAAGGCTAGTGATTTGATAATGATTTGTAGTGGTGGTGAGTTTACTTCGATTGAAGAAATAGATGAAAAACTTAAAGAAGGTGGAAAATTAAGTCCATATTATACAATAAATGATGGCACTAGAGGTGAAAAAGAATATTTGGAAGGATTAAAAGATACATTTGGTTTTTGTGTTTATGAAACAATTCAGGATTCTGGTGTGATTGCCAATAAAACTATTTTTGGAACTTTAAATACAAACAGAATTGATAGATTATTACCACTTGCAATGGAAGGTTTAAGTGATGATGTGGTTATAAATGCGGCCCAAGATCCATTTTTAAAAGAGCAGTTGAGAAGAATATGTTTATTAGATAAGGATAAAAAGTTTTCTTTGATGAGGATAAATGGTGGTTTTTCAGATGTTGCAACAAAAGAACAATTAAAAAGAGATATTAGTTCTATAGTTACTAAAATTACTGGGGATAAGAGAATGGGTACTGATAAGGAATATACATCTGAAGCGAGAAGAATACAAACATGGTTACTTGATAGAAATGCAATTTATCAACAATTAATATTACAACAAGAAAAATTGGGAAGATATGGTGAAATAATGCCTACTGAATCTAAAGAAAGATACGAAATGGCAAGATCACTTTTAGATACTGTTGAGGCTAGTGGTTCACCTCCAGGAAGTTTGAATATTATGGATCAGGTGACTAAATTGTTTAATATGACTCAAAGTGAGATGGTAGAACCAGAATTAAAAACAGAAATAGGAGCTAGGTTAAGTTTGTCTTTTATGTATTATCACATGCATGCAGCTGGAGGTTTACTTAATAATAGGGGTCAATCAATAGAGGATGCTCATGAACAGGCTTTTAAAGAAGGTTTGTTAATAGATAAAGATGCTATGGAGTTTTTTTTGAAGACTGGAGCAAATGGTTTACCTGTAGCTGAGTGTTGGGATGCAATAGAAGATATGAATTTTGGTGATAGTTACTATTTTTTATTAAGTGAAATAGTAGGGGTGACAGTAGATAAAAAAGATAAAAAATATGTTTTGACTTTTAATCAGTTAACAGAAAAAGATGGATCTGGAAAATTTTTATTATCAATTAAAGATAAAGGTTTAAAATATTTGGGTATTAAAGGAGAGTTAAGTGATAGTGATTACTTGAAAGCTTGGACTGATGAAAATAGACTAAATTTTTTTGAAGGTTTTAATAAAAGTCAAAATCCAGAATCTATTTTCTGGGGTGATCAATCAGAAAATCCAATGTGTAATAATCATTTTACAGATACTAATAAAGATAGAAAAAAAATAGTAATGGAATTTGTTCTAAGTGAAATAAAACAAAAAAGGGAAAAAATAAATGTTGGTAAACCAGAAGCAGATAGACTTCTAACGGATCAAAAGTCTTTAGAAAAAGGTTTTGAGTTGGCCGAAAAATTACTTGAAGCTACTGCAGAAAGTTCGGTTTTTAATCCGGGTTTTGCTGGTCATAATGATTTTTCTGAATTAATTTTGACCGAGGCAAATACAAAAGATAGACAAAAGAAAATGAAAGTAATTGGAGCAAGAACGGCAATGCAAGATATTGTAAGTTTTTATACAACTTTTCCAAGGTATATAGCAGGAAAAGAAGAAAATGAAATAAAAAGTGTTTTTGGACCTCTTTACACTAAAGATATTTATACAGATAGAATGAATAAGCCAAAAGCTGATTCATATTTTTTATATACGGCAATTTTACCTAAAAAAATTGAGCCAGTTCAAGCTTTTTTTATGAAGGAAGATATAACACCTAAAGATGTTTTAAGTGTTGAATATTGGAAAAAATTATATGATCCAATTAGTAAAGTTATCAATTATAGTCAAGATGTTTTGCGTGATTCTGTAGATAGAAAAAAAACAGTTAAAATTATTAAAGAAAATAAAGAGGGATTGGCTTATAGACTTAGACTTTTAGCAGTAAAAGCAATAGTACAAATGGCAAGTAATAGACCGACTACTGGTTGGGATTGGGGAAGTCTTTTTGCTTTGGGAAAATTAGTAACTAATCCATATACAATGATTGATCTTCCTGGTGGTTCAAATCAAGTTACATCTTTTATTAAAATAGAGGATTGGGCAAAGATTTTTGATGGTGCAGAATTAGCTGAGGATATGAGAGGAAGATTGCGTATTTTGAATACTACCGAGATGATGAGAAAATCAGAAATGATAAATATCAAATTTAAATAAATAAAATATTCTTTCCATTTTTTGTACTACTTTACAAGTATTTTAATTAGCAGAACCTTCTCCACTTTTATCATCGGCTGGCTCTATAGTAGTAGGTGTTGTTTTTGGACCGCCAGCACCAGCACCACCAGAAAAATCTCTTCTAAATTTACCCATTCCCCGACCGAGTTTACTATTGCTTAATCTGTTAGAAACAGCATCGCTGGCGAATTCATTAACACCACTTTTAGCCATACCAACAATACCTTTGCCCGGAAGATTACCAAGACCTTCGCCGATGGCTTTGCCATATGGTGATGGTTTAATTTGGAAGATAAACTCAGGAATCATGGATGGAAGTTTGGGAAGTAATAACACAGCACCAATTCCAAAAATTGCGGTGAATGCATCAGCTGGAGTTGAACCATTATGGCTAAATGATAATATAGGCGGAATCCATAAACTACCACTCATTGACCTTATAATAAAGCTGACAAGAATAATATAAAGAGAGCAAATAGGAAATACAGCTAAATTGGCAACAACTTGGAGAATCCAAGTACCAAAACCTAGTTTACTATTAGGGATGGCACCCATAGCAATTTCTAATGGTCCAAGAAGAATTTTTAGAATTAAATTAAAGTAACACTTAATAAGTCCGACAAAAAATTTAATTATAAGAATAAAAACTATTATTGCTAAAATAACTTCTAAAATTGTAGCACCAACTACGGCCATGATTAGACCACCCAGAACGACGCTAGGATTAAAAACAGTTATGGCAGTAACAGCAAGTGCAGAGCCTACGTTCATATTAATGAAAATTGACTCTAATAATGCACCTAATAATTTATAAATATTAAGAGGAGTTAAAAAGAAAAGTGTGGAAAATGTTGTTCCAGCATCCATTATACCGTTGGTAGTTGGAATAAATGAAGATAGATTAGGTATACCTTGGGCAAAAGTATTAAATAAAAGAGCTTGAATAACATAACTAAGATCAATAAGCAGACCGGCGATAGCATAGGAAAAAGTGACTAAAATAAGAGAAGTAATAAGTTTGGGAATAGCACTTTGAATAGTAATAACAGCTTGGGGACTAATTTTAATACGAAGCATAATAGAAAGACCAATACCAACTAAAACAATAGAAAAAAGAACGTAAACCATATTACGAAAAACTTGCCAAATTGGAATTAAAGGAGCAAGACCGGCAAAACCAATACCTTGAGCAGCATAAGTTGGTTTACCTAAAAAATTATCTTTTAATTGGGCAATATATTGGATTCCAGAAACTGGTTGATAAAAAGTATTGGCAGCTAATTTAGTGGTCTGACCAATCATACCCCCAGGAATCCAACCAACACTTTTACCTTGTAAAACTGAATCAGGAATTTCTCCAACAAGGGCAATAAGAAAAGAAACAGCATTACTACTAAGTGATTCAAAAAGCCAACTTTCTTGATTATTACCTTTTTTGATAGCGTCTTGTTTTTGTTTTATTAGACTATATTTAGTCCAATCATCATTAGTTGATTGATCAGGGGTTGGAGTTTGAGCTAAATTATTTTTAGCCAAAAAGAAAACACCGATAATTAGGATAATAATAAAAATAGGTTTAAAAATTTTAGGGACAATTCGAGTGTCGCGATAATTGAGACGGTGAAAGAAATTTTTAAGAGACATATTTATATAAATAATTTTATCAAATTAATAGAAACTAAACATCAATTAGGGATTTTTTTGCCAAGAAGCGGGATATAGCCAATTAGTAAAATTTTCACGAAGCTGACTACGATTATTAATGGATTCTGAATTGGTTTGATCATTGTCAGGAATAATTTGTAAAAGCATAGTTTTTTCTTGTTTATCATTATCTTTAATAATAATAATGTCAGAACTATCTAAAGGAAGATCTTCGCCTTGGGCTGATGCAGGAATAATAGTACGAAGACTATTATTTAATTGTTCGCTGGAGATGCCGGCATATTTACCTTGGGGAATATTTGGTAAACCATTGTAGAGATTTTGATAACAAGAATCATCGGTAATTAATTGAGTTTTAAAACGGTTTATTTTATTAGAATCATAATCGATCGGAGTTTGAGAGTTGTTTATTTGATAAAGTATTTTTTGACCTTTTTGATAGAAAAAATAAACTAGAGTGGAAAGTTTAATATCTTTACAATTAGGGTTGGTTTTTTGAAAAGTACAAGTTTGGTTACAAGTATAGGCAATAGTAAAATCTTGGTAATCACCATTAATAACTCCATTGAGATAAACTCCTTTGTTAAAGATTTGATCAGATTGGGAAAGAATTTGAGTGGTAACACTTTTGTGATTAGTAAAATATTTGGAAATACCAAAAAAATTACTGAACCAATTAGTAGTATTTTGCCAAATCTGGTTTAAATTATTTTTTTGATTAGAAGATGAATTTTGGGCAAAAATGACAGAGGGATTTAGAAATAAAATAGTCAAAAAAGAAATGACTAAAA
>JBAYMA010000020.1:0-8079 GCA_041663805.1 Candidatus Shapirobacteria bacterium
CTTTCCACTATTCCTGGTGCCAAAAATATTGTTCCAAAAAATTTTTTCCAAATTGATCTTTCTCAATTTGATTTATTTATTATTCATGATTCATCATCCCCCAATCAAATTTCCAGAAACGGTAAAATTGTATTTCCTAAAAAATTAAAAACAATTGCTATTGATCATCATTTTAGTAATGAAAAATTTGCTCAAATAAATTTGATTGCTCCTAAATATTCTTCTACTTGTCAAATTTTATATGACCTTTTCCAAATCAAAAAAATTAAAATTAATTCCAATATTGCGGCTTGTCTTTTTATTGGTATTTACACTGATACTGGTGGATTTAAATATTTTAATCCGACCTACAAAACATTTGATATTGTTTCAAAATTAGCCAAAATTTACCCTAAATTTGCTCAACTTATTTTTGATATTGAAAACAATGACCATCCAGATCGACTTAAATTTATTTCTATATTACTCAATTCCATTACTCATTCCTTTTCCGATCACGTTGCTATTGCTTCTATTTCTTATGATGAAATTCAAAAATATAATTTAGATCAATCTGCTATCGGAAATTATTCTGAAGTTGCTAATATGATCAAGGCAGTAATTGGTTGGAATATTGCCATTGCTTTAGTCGAATTTCAACCCAATACTATTAAAGTTAGTTTTAGAACTCGTGATGCCAAAATTTATGATGTCTCAAAAATAGCTATCGCTACTACTACTGGTGGAGGACACAAAGCTGCCGCTGGCGCCACTATCTATAATAAAACTCTTCCTGAAGCTAAACAATTTTTACTCGACATTATCCAAAAACTCTATCCAAAAATAGGTATAAAATAAGCTATGGATGATTGTATCTTTTGTAAAATAATCAAAGGTGAGATTCCTTGTTTCAAAGTTTATGAAGATGATACTTTTTTTGCTTTTTTAGATATTAATCCACTTAATCCCGGACACACTCTTCTTATTCCCAAAACCCATTTTTCTTGGGTAGATGATGTTGAACCATATGATTTATATTGGCAAACTGCTAGGAAATTAAGTAAAGCTATTAAACAAGTACTTTCAGCCCAATTAGTTTCCCAAATTGTTTATGGATTAGGTGTTCCTCACGCTCATATTCACCTAGTTCCCAAATTTGAAAATGATGATCATTTTGGTGGTATTCACCCAGATCATGTCAAAAATATTTGTCCCGGAGAAATGGTTACTATTGCCCAAAAAATTAGTGATTCTTTCTCTCAGCCCTGACTCTATCTGTTTTATTTAATAATCTTTTTCTCAAACGAACTGTTTTAGGTGTAACGTCTATAAATTCATCGCTATTAATAAAATCTAAAGATTCTTCAATACTGTATTTAACTGCTGGAGCTAAAACTATACCATCATCATTTCCAGCTGAACGCATATTGGTTAATTGTTTACCTTTACAGATATTAATTTCCAAATCTCCAATTAATGGTCTTAATCCCACTATTTGTCCTTCATAAACCATTTCTGTTGGAGAAACGAAAGTAATTCCTCTTTTTTGAGCCAAATCTAATCCAAAAGATAAAGCTTTTCCAGATTCATAAGCAATTAAAACTCCATTTCTTTCTTTTTTATTATTATCATCTTGTTTAGGTTCATAATCTAAAAATAAGAAATTTAAAGAGACTGTTCCTTTAGTTTCAGTCATCAAAATACTTCTAAGTCCCAAAGCACTTCTTTCACTTATTTTATAAAACATTTTAGTTCCAAATTTTTCGTCTGTTTGCATGTCCAACATTTCAGCTTTTCTTTTACCAAGTTCTGAAGTGATAGCTCCCACATATTCATCAGGAGTAATAATAATTAGTTCATTAAAAGGTTCATATATTTTTCCATCAATCGTCTTTAAAATAACTTCTGGTTTACCAATTTCCATAGCATAACCTTCACGTCGTAATTTTTCAATTAAAACTGCCAAATGAAGTTCACCTCGACCTGAAACTAACATTCTAATACTATCGTTTGGATCATTTTCTATTCTTAATCCTAAATTAGCTTCTACTTCTTGTTCTAATCTTTCTTTAAGTTCTCTACTAGTCAAAAATTTTGCCTCATCTCTGGCAAACATAGAGGTGTTTGGTCCAAAACTAGCTTTTAAAGTTGGTTCAGCTACTTCAATTGTTGGCAACGCTACTTGATAATTAATTGAAGTTAATGTTTGTCCAATTTCAATTGCTGAAATTCCCGATAAATAAACCACTTCACCAGTGCTAGCCATTTGAGTTTCTACTTTAGTAATTCCTTCATTCACATACATTTTTTCCACTTTAAAATTACCAGAAACTTTTTGATCAGGTTTAACTAAGGAAATATAATCTCCTTTTTTAACAGTTCCTTGATTAATTCTTCCCAAAGCTAATCTACCTAAATATTCATTTTTTTCAAAAGCTGAAACTAACATTTGAAAAGGTTTATCTTCATTTTTTTCAGCATTTGGTAATGTTTTTAAAATAGTTTCAAAAAGGGGAGTCATATCACCCGGAGTATCCATAGATTCTGGCATTTCATAAAATGTTTTTCCATCTCTACCAATAGCGTAGATAATAGGAAAATCTAAAAGTTCTGGATCATCAGCTAAAGATAAAAATAAATTTTCAGTATCAGCCACAACTTCTTTAACTCTTTCATCTTTTCTATCAATTTTATTAATTACCAAAATAACTTTTAGTTTATAATCTAAAGCTCTTTTTAATACAAATTTAGTTTGAGATAAAGGGCCTTCAGCTGCGTCTACTATTAATAATACGCCATCAGCCATATTTAGGACTCTTTCCACTTCACCACCGAAATCAGCGTGTCCTGGAGTATCAATAACGTTAATTTTTGTATCTTTATAAAAAACAGAAGTATTTTTAGATAAAATAGTGATTCCTTTTTCTCTTTCCAAATCGTTACTATCCATAATTCTATCGACATTCATTTCCGCTTGGTTATCTCTAAAAGTGTGTGTTTGTTTTAACATTGCATCCACCAAAGTAGTTTTACCATGGTCAACATGGGCGATTACTGCAACATTTCTAATATTATTGAATTTGGGCATCCTTGCATTGTACTATAATATTCACATTTTACAAGGAAAAAGGCACTATTCAGCGAAAACAAATAATGGTTTTAACCATCAATTTTGCTCACCTCCAAGTGCCCTTAATTATTGTTGTGTTGTTTTTTAAATCGTGATAATCTCACCAACAAATAAATTTCCGTACAGAAAAAAAACATTGCCAGTAAAAAAAATATAACTTTATTAGCCATAATTGTTCCAGTAAAAGTTTTATAAATTGATAAACAAGTCAATGATGGAAATGTAAAATAATGCCAAATGACAGTTATATATGCAATTTTTTCATTGAAATCATCCAATTTTTCATTGAAATCATCCAACCATATTTTGTCATCAATTGACTTACCTCTAATCCTTTTAATAAGATCAGAAATATTCAAAATAATGACAAAAAATAGTGGCCACATCCATGGTAAACAAAAGCTTATAATAGCCAATACCCACAAAGTTTTTTCCACCACTGTTAATTCTCCTTCTTTTCTGGTTCCGAGTTGTATATTGTCAACCCTCTCCAAAAATGGATTAAAAAATATATAACAACTCCAAATATTATAAGTAAGGACTCAGGAATATACCAAATTTGTAAATTCGGATTCAATATTGTTGATTCAATTATTAGAAATCCCATTATGGAATACCAAACTAAAACAGAAATAACAAAATACAATCTTCTCTTTCTTTTTGTAAATGATTCTCTCATGTTAATTCCAAAATCAAAAAAAAGACTGATCAAAACCAAAACAACTAAAAAAATAGTCATATTATTACCCTTCTTTACCCTTTTCCTCTTTACTTAAGGAAATAATCGCAATTAAAAAACCTATCAAAAAAATCAGTTCTAGAAAAAATATTTGATAGTCACCCTTGATACAGTCATAGACTGTATCAATTAAAAAAACTACCCAAATTATTGGTAATAACCAATAGACAAAAAATTTTCTCAATATTTTTCTAATATTCATTTCAATTCTCCTTCCTATTTTTTTATTTTTTTACGACTCACCAAAATAAACATGATTAGAAAAAAAACTATTGCCATAACAAAACTTAAAAGAGAATCTTTTTTTGCTATTTTTTCCGAAATACCTTTCGACAGAAAAGACAATCCATATAAAGGTAAACAAAAATAAATTCCAATTCTAAAATAGAATTTGTCATATTTTTCACCAAACCTAACAGATCCAAAAAGAGTAATTACAAAAGCGATAATAAGACAAATAGCAAAAATACCCAACGATGAATAAGCTAACCATGTTGCTATATTTTCGAATATCTTCATATAGAATCTCCTTTCTTTTTTTTACAACACACAATATATGTTAAAGAGCGATCTATTTCAATAAAATTTAAAACGCTATGTTTTATCTTTTATAAGTCGTATTATAACATTTTTTATTCCTAATTTATGGTAATTAAGTTATAATGATTTATGTTAAAAAAAACTCTTATTATTTCTTTTTTATTCCTAGTATTTCTTTCTTTATTTTTGATTTTTCCTAAAAAAATAACTAAGGAAAAAGTTGAAAACAAAGTTTCAGAAATATCAGCCTCCCTGTCAAGGGAGGTGGCTCCGACACAGTCGGAGACGGAGGGTTTGGATTCTAAACATTTAATTAAAACTGCTTTTATAGAACAAGCTCCTGAAAAAAATTGGGATCAACCTTGGCAAGATACTTGCGAAGAAGCAGCTCTTCTTACTGTTGATTATTTTTATAAAAACCAATCACCAAATTCGGAAACTGTTAAAAATGATATTTTAAAAATGATTGATTTTGAGAATCAAAAATCTTTTACCAAAGATATAAACATTGACCAAATGAGTTTAGTCTCAGAAAAATATTTAGGTTATTCCACTATTATTATTAATAATCCTACTATTGATGATATTAAAAAATATCTAATTAAAGATATTCCAGTCGTTATTCCAGCCAATGGCAAAATTCTTTATCAAGAAAATAAACATTTTAATTCTGGTGGTCCTTATTATCATAATCTTACTATTTTGGGTTATGACGATACTAAAAATAAATTTATAGTTCATGATGTTGGTACTCAATTTGGTGCTTATTTTCATTATTCTTATTCATTACTTATGAAAAGTATTCACGATTTTCCACTAAGCGGAAAAAAAGAGGATATTAACAACGGCGTTAAAAAAATATTAGTTTTGTTAAAATAAACATATGAAATCAAAAATTAAATTTTTAAGTTTAATTATTATTTCTTCATTATTAATTTCAGGTTGTACTACCAAGTATCAACAACAAAATCTCAATATGAACTCTAACGACATTCCCACTCCAAGCCAAACTATTACTACTTCATCTAATACTCCTAAAAATGATTCCATTGTTTCCATTAAGACTAAAGATGGTGAAATTATTCTTAAACTTTATCAAGATCAAGCCCCAAACACTGTAGCCAATTTTATTAAAAAAGCCAATGATGGTTTTTATAAAGGTTTAATTTTTCATCGAGTTATTCCTAGTTTTATGGCTCAAGGTGGTGATCCTATTGGAACTGGTACTGGTGGTGGTAATCAAAAATCAGAGATTAATAATATTCCTTTTGTTCGTGGAACTATTGGTTTAGCTCGTGGTGGTGATAAAACTATTAGTAATGATAGTCAATTTTTCATTTGTTTTACCACTGAAGGCTGTCAACATTTAACTGGTGATTATGTTAATTTTGGTGAAGTTATCTTTGGACTCGATGTTTTAGATAAAATCAATCAAGGTGATAATATTATCGATATTACCACTAAAACTAAATAATGAAAAAAATAATTTTTGGTCTAATTATTATTGTTTTGGCTTTTGGTTTCTATAAATTATTATCAACTCCACCAGGTGTTACTCCTACCGGAGATAAAAATTACGATAATCCAGATTTTATTTTGTTCTATGGTGATACTTGTCCTCATTGTAAAAATGTAGAAGATTGGATTCAATCAAACAAAGCTGAAGAAAAACTAAAAATAAACAAAAAAGAAGTTTATAAAAATACTCAAAATCAAGAAGAAATGACTAAATTAGTTAATCAATATTGTCCTGAATTAAATACCGATGGTATTGGTGTTCCATTAGGTTTTGATCCTATAAATAAAAAATGTATTCAAGGTGATACTCCGATTATCGACTTTTTATCACAAAAAGTTAAATAATTAGATCATGTCTAAAAAAATTAAATCTCAAAAAATAACTTTTCATAGTTTAATTCGTTTAGTTGTTTTTATAGTTATTATATTTTTTTCCATTCAATGGCTAAGCCACCAAAAAAAATCCAATTATAATTTTAATGATCAAACTACTTATATTAACGAAAAAGTTAAAAATAATTTTTTATCCAATTTTTATCAAAAATTACCCAAAGATAGTCGTTATCAACTAGAACATTTTAATGAAACCAAAGTTGGTATTTTTTTTCAAGATACCTTTAAATATATTCAACAACAATTGAACGGTTTTCCAAATAAACAAATAAAAGAAATTAAAAAAAGTGTTATTAAAAATATTTCTGATGATATGATCAAAAATATTGACGAAAATTAAAATGTCTCAACTTGCTGAATTAAAATCAAAATTTGAAACTTTAAAAATTAAATTAGATTATCAATCCAATTTAATTAAATTAAAAGAAGTTGAAGAAAAATCAGAAAACCCTAATCTTTGGGATAAGCCTAGCGAAGCTCAAGAACTTCTTCAATCTCTTTCTGACCTTCAAAAAAATATTCAAAATATTAAAGATATTGATTTAGAGATTAATTCGCTAGAAGAATTTGAATTTTTTATTTCTCAAAAAGCTGATCCTTTATTAGAAAATGAAATTAATTCACATTTATTAAAACTAGAGGAAAAAATCAAAAATTTAGAATTACAAACATATTTAGCTGGTCATTACGATTCTAAATTTGCCATTCTTTCTATTCATTCAGGTCAAGGTGGCACTGAAGCTATGGATTGGGCTGCTATGTTGCAAAGAATGTACTTGCGTTTTTTAGAACGTAAAGAATGGAAATATGAAATTTTAGATTTTACTCCTGGAGAAGAAGCTGGTATTAAATCGGTTTATTTTAAAATCAATCAAAGTTTTGCTTTTGGTTATCTTAAAAAAGAATCAGGTGTTCATCGTCTAGTTCGTCTTTCTCCTTTTAATGCCGACAATCTTCGTCAAACTTCTTTTGCTAAAGTTGAAGTTACCCCTATTATTGATAGTAATTCTGATTTTAAAGTAAACACCGAAGATATTGAATTTTCAGCTTTTAGATCTGGTGGTTCTGGTGGTCAAAATGTCAATAAAGTTTCTACTGCAGTTAGATTGGTTCATAAACCCACTGGAATTAGTGTTTCTTGTCAAAATCAACGTTCCCAAGAACAAAATAGAGAAATAGCTATTCAAATGTTAACTTCAAAACTTTGGGCAATAGAGGAAGAAAAACAAAATAAAGAAAAACAGGATATCAAAGGTGAAAATGTAATTGCTGGTTGGGGAAGACAAATTCGTTCTTATGTTCTTCATCCATACAAAATGGTTAAAGATTTAAGAACTCGTTATGAAACTTCCGATACTAATGGTGTTTTAGATGGTGACCTTGACTCTTTCATAGAAGCCGAATTAAAATGGTAACATGTCTAAAATAATTAAAGTAATTTTTTGTCTTTTTTTAGGATTTATTTTTCTTTTACTATTAATTAGTTTTTTTGTTTTAGGTTCTATTTCTAAAAAACTAGGACAACCATCAAATTATTTGTTTAATACTTTTCGTACTGCTAGTAAAACCAACCCATATTTAGGTAAAGATAAAATTAATTTTATTATTTTGGGTTTAGATAAACGTGATGATATTTTGGAAAAAACCGAAACTACTGATACTGTTATTTTTGCTTCTTTAAATTTAAAAAATTACCAAATCAAAACTATTTCTATTCCTAGAGACCTTTGGTTTTACGATATCAATGCCAAAGTTAATGAGATTTATCCATTATCACTCA
>JBAYMA010000021.1:0-8027 GCA_041663805.1 Candidatus Shapirobacteria bacterium
GTAAAATCAGGGAAAAAGTCAAAATAACCCAACAATTTAGGCACTATTTTAACCTAATTTCACTAAAAATCCGAGTGTTACAGGCTGCAAAACTAAAAATTATCCAATATTGGGAAAATACAGGGGAAGCATTGGGACTTCTAGTCATAGTGTAAAGATTACATGGAAAGATAGGACAAATGCGGAGGGTAGAGGATTTGAACCTCTGCGGACTTTCGCCCACACGCTTTCGAGGCGTGCGCCATAAACCACTCGGCCAACCCTCCAATAAAAAGTGAAACGTAAAAATTTATTTAATTTAACGTTTCTACAACGTTTTACAATTTATTGGAATTACGTTGTGTACCCGGGAGGGATCGAACCTCTAACCTTTGGTTCCGCAAACCAATGCTCTATCCAATTGAGCTACGGGTACAAGTATATGTATTTTACCGTTTACTTACAAAATTTAATCATTTAGATTATATTCAGCAAGTCCTGTCCGCCTCTGGCGGAAGCTACGGGTACGTATTGCAGTGAATTATATCAAAAATTAGGCTTTTTTCTCTTCTTTGACTTCTTTATCTTTTTTTTCAAAAGGCATTCTATCGGCAAACCATTTTGTTAGCTTATCAACAAAGTTTGGCGAATTTTCAATTAAAGGCATTTTTTTAACTACAATTTCTTTAATTTTTTCCTTATCTTCCAAATTTATTACCAAAGATATTTGTCTAGGAAATCGCAGAATCGTTTCAAAATGGATCATTTCATTACTTAAATTTTTATTAAACCAAAACCTAGTCAATAAATTCCATTCATATTTTTTCTCTCCAAAATAAACTCCTCTATTAGTAATCTTATATTTTATTAAACCTGGAGATACTGTTGATAAAACATAATATAAAAACAATATTGAAACCAAAGCAATTATCAAAAAAAATTCTTTAATAAAAAACAAAACCACCGACACTAATATCAAAATAGCAATTGCTGTAATCCAAAAATCTCGATCTCTTTTTTGAAATGCTCTTTCTGGAGCCTCCCATTCAAATTTAACTTTTTCTTCATTCCAATCTTGCAATAATTCTTTTTTAACTTTTTCAGTGATTTCTTCATTCATCTTAATCTAATAATAAAGCAAAATCGAAAAATTTGATATACTAAAACGCATTAGGAAGGATGCGGCGAATGGTAAGCCACAGGTTTGCTAAACCTGCGTCAGAAATGGCATGAGGGTTCGACTCCCTCTCCTTCCGCAAATTTCCTATCTTTCCATGTAATTTTAATGGTATAGCTACGAACCCCTAACTTTCCCCTGTATTTTTCCATAAAAAAACATTTTTCGGTTTTACAGCCTATATGTTAATATAAGCCATGAAAGGAATTGAAAAAAGAACATCAGTTGTGTGTGTAAATGATAATTTTAAAGATGCTTCAGAAAATCCATTTAGAATATCAGAATTAGTATTACCAGTACTAGGAAATCGTTATACTATAAGAGATATTTCAGAAACTAATTATGGTATTGGAGTTTTATTGGAAGAAATAAAAAATCGTGAATATTATTTTGAGAACATAAACCAAAAAAGGGAGCCAATTTTTGGAATAAGTCGCTTTGAAAAAACAAAAGAATAATTTCACTATTCAAAATGGTTAAAAGTGAAGTAGGGACAGTTTAATCCCAGACCCCCATGCTCCGCCATAAAAAAAGTTTTATATAACCCTGTTGTTGCGGCATGTAATTTTAGTTGATTTTTATCCATACAAAATATTAATAGGTTAAATTCAAGTTAAATAAAAAGAACGGAATATTCAATCAAAAAATATTTTTAGAAAAAATAAAGTAGAAATTATTTTAATCAATCAATTAGTCATTTACATCAAAAAAAAAAAGTATTATACTTCGGATTAACATGGACGAAGATAGATATAGTGTAATTATTAGTAGTTCAGATAGGCCAAAAATTAACAATACCTCTTATGAGGTTGTAGAAAGAAAAGGATTGGGCCATCCTGACAATATTTGTGATTCTATAGCTGAGGAAATTTCTAGAAATTATTCCCTTTATTGTATTAAAAAGTACGGATTAATATTGAGACACATGGTTGATAAAATCACTGTTTTAGGAGGATCTTCTAAAGTTTCTTTTGGTCATGGAGAAATGATTCGTCCAATTAGAATTTTATTAAATGGTAGATTTACACATCGATTTAATAATGAACAGATTGATTACAAGCAAATTGTCAGATCTTCAGTATTTGAGTATTTTAAAAAAATTTTTCCACTTTTAGATACAGAAAAATGGTTAGAAATAATTGATAACACTCATTTCAGTCAAGGACCTGGTGTCGTTTATGATTCTAAAGGCAATTCACTTAATGAAAGAAAAAATTTTTTTATGGTTACAGACGAAAAACTGGCCCATCTACATAACAACAATCTTCGCTCAAACGATACCTCTACTTGTGTAAGTTATTCACCTTTAAGTAATTTGGAACAGATAGTCATTTTAATTGAAAAAACTTTAGATAGTGATGAATTTAAAAAAGAGTACCCATATGTTGGGACCGATATTAAAGTCATGGGTAAAAGAGTTAAGGAAGAAATAGAATTAACTTGTTGTATTCCATTTATCGCTCAATACACTCCTAATGTTGAATTTTATCAAGAAAGAATAGAATGGTTGAAAAAACTTATCATAAAGATGATTAATGATATATATTCACAATATAAGGTTAAGATTTTTTTAAACACTAGAGATGATATTAAAAATCAAGACATTTATTTAACTGCCATTGGTAGTGCCGTTGAAAGTGGTGATGAAGGCGCTGTTGGAAGGGGAGATAGAGCTAATGGGGTTATCTCTTTTAATAGAAGTATGAGCATTGAAGCTCCTTATGGTAAAAACCCTATATATCATACCGGTAAAATATATACGATTATCAGTTCTCTTATATCTGAAGAAATTTATTCAAAATTAGGATTAGAAAATACTGTTTATCTGACATCGCAAATGGGTAGATTGATTAAAAATCCTTGGTCTGCAGCAGTAATTGTTGATGGTGTAAAAGAAATAACTAATAAAGAAAAAGAAATCATCAATTCAATTTTTAAAGATAAATTAAATGACCATCTGGGTGCAACCAAACTCCTAATTAAAAAGAAAATTACTTTAAACAATTAATTTTTTGATATCTCTATAGCCCGAAATATATTCCGATGTATTAATTGTTGCGTTATCAAAACAAAATTAAAAGCTTTACTGTAACTGTGCCATTACCCGAATAAAAATTTTAAAGTATTTTCATTAGTAATTTTATGAACAGCCTCTGGATTAAGTTTAAATGTTTCAATTAAATTATCAACTTCCTCAAAATAAGTGTGTTTACTGGATATTTTTCCATTAGAATTAATACATTTTGTCCATGGTTCATCTGTACCCCAAATCAAATTATCTTTTAAAAGATCAAAATATTTTAGTAAAGAAGCTGGCCGATTATTTGAATCAATTAGATTAAATCGATTAACTGCACGATCACTTCTTTCTACACAATCACATATTTGTAAAAACGGAGCAGTATCAATAAAAATATTTGGTTTTTTAGAAATTTGTGAAATTGTATCTTGATCCAACCAGGCTAAATGAGCAATACATAATCTTAATTGAGGATATTTATTGGCTAATTCAATAATATTTTTAGGGTGAGAAAAAGTATCATTTAAACCAGAATGAATCATAATCGGTAGTTTATTTTTTAGTGCAAAATCAACAAACCCTCCTTTTTCTAAGTCCAAGGCAGTCGAGCTTGTTGCCAATGTGTGTAATTTTAAACCAAATATTTTTTTTTCTTTATTTAAGTTTGATAAATAATCAAGTTGTTCATTTTGTTTAGTTATTGGATCTACACATGCAAAAGGAAAAATTGTATTTGGGTTATCAATATATTTACAAGCAAGAAGTAGTGATTCATTTTCTTTTTGGTAAGGAAAATCTTGTAACCCTGACGGTCTTTTTTGGCCATCTGACACCAAAAATTTATAATCATAATAATTAGTGCTTGGCATTGGAAACGTAATATTTTTTTCTACCCCAGTTAATCTGGCTTTTAATAATAAATCATCAACTGATTGAGAAACAGGTAGATTTCCAGCAAACAAATTATAATAATCTGTACCTCCAGCATGAGAATGAGCATCTATTACCCCTTTTATACCAATCTCTTGTAGATTCATAGTAAATTAAATACTAATATTTTCATCAAAATTAACTATTTTTACAGAACAGTCAATATTAAAAATGTAAATAGGTTCATAACCAACCACTGATCCTATATGGCCATTTTTTATAATTAAACCACTTTTTTCTGGTATGCCAATTACTGGCATTTTATTTTCTTTAATATATTTAAAAACTTTATTTTCTTGATCTTTGGTATAGTGACAAAGAATAGAATAGTCATTGACTAAATTAAGACCATGACTATTGGAGTAGCTAATTTTATTTTCTTCACTTACCGTAGCAATATTATAACCACAAATTATTGCTCCAGCACTCCCACCATAAACAACCCCTCCATTTTTATAGAAGTTAATTAAAATTTGATCAAACTTTGTTTCTTTAATTTTTTTTAAAAGATTATAAGTATTTCCCCCGCCAATATATATTGCATCAAAGTTATTTAAATCAGATTCTTTTTTATTATTCAAATCTGTCCACATAGAAATATCAACAAATTCACCTGTTAATCGATCTGAAATTGTGGAAGATATCCAATCAAAACAACTTTCATAACCATTAATTGATGGTTCCAGCGCTAGGGGAATATAAACAATTTTTTTATTTTTTAAAGATTTAACAAAACTAGTATCAATTTTCAAGCTGTCTTTTTTGTTTCCACCACCAGCTAAAAAAAGGAGAGTATTAACTGATTTGTTCATTTTTTATAATTTAAATTATTAATAGTTTCTTCTAAAGTTTTTGTATCTACACTAGTATGACTCAATCTTTTAATGATTTCATTTGTTGGTAAATTAATATCCAGATTAACATCATTAAATTTTTTAAGTAATTCGTCTAATAACAACCTATTAAAATTTCTACTGTTTTCTTTTCGAATTATAGATAAAGATTCTGATTCGGAAATTTGTAATTTTGTCCAATTTGACCAATATTTATAATTTTCATTAAACAGATTATCAAGTTCAAAACATTTTCCTTTAACCTCATCAACAAATCTTTTTGAAAAAAGACGAAAACGATAGCCATATTCTTTATTTGATGGTTTAAGACCACTACCAGATAAAAGAGACAGTGTGTTTGCATAAGCCAGGGACGGTAATGTCAATTGATTTTTATACACAGTGGTAAAAGTATCAAAATATGAACCACCGCTTAATATCCATTTAACCCTTTCTAATCCAAAACCGATATCACTGAAATTAATATCACCTCTAGTATTTTGAGCAACATTATAATTAAAAGACCCATCTCCGATTTCTAAACCATCATAATAAATAAACAATTCAAAACCATTAAATGTTTTATTACCCCAAGTTTTATCGATATGTCTAGATTTAAATGTAAATTTATCTTTTTCCATTCCCAAATCAATAAAAATTTTTAACCATTGCTGTAAAAAACAAAAATGTTCTTTCGGATCAATGTTTACCGCCTCAGTGGATATATTTATAAAACTAGTTGAACTACCCTCACTTACACCATCTATATATTGAGTTCTTAAAACAGGTTGAATCACAAATTTAGGTTTTTCAGTTATGATTCCATCATTATGTATAATGTCATCAATTATTTGAACTCCAGCAGATACAAAAAGTGTATTTCCTTTTGCATTAACTATTGGTAATGGCTCAATAGAATTAAATCCCAATTGAGTAAAAATATTTTTTAAAAAAAATGGATTATTTAATAATTTTAATGTTTCCAAATTAGACTTATTGTTTTGTTCACCTTCTGTAACTAAATTACATCCAGTTGTAGATGTTTTAATATATAAATCATTATCACTAGGTCGAAGTTCATTTGTTTCTAAAAAATTTTCGAAACAAACCTGATATAGATCAACTATTTCTGTTCCTTTATTTTCAGGTAAATAATTATTTTTTTTTCCACATAAATCTAAATTATTATTTGACGCTTCTTTAACAAAAAAAACACAAACTTCCTTCATTTGTTGTGATTATACTATATATATCAAACTATACAATGTATATTAAAATCCAAAATATTAAATTAATCTTATATAAATTATTATTTTGACAATTAAGAATAAAAAGATATAATCAAACTATATCATCAGTTCTGTTTAATTATGATAAATATAGAATATATTAAAGATAATTTCAAAGAAGCACAACAAAAGCTTGCAAGAAAGGGATTTGATTTGTCACCTGATATTGTCGATTTAAGTCTGAAAAAAAGTGATCTGACTAGACAAATTAACAGTAAAAAAGAAACTTCAAATCAAATTTCAAACAGAATAAGAATGTCTATGAGTAATGGTGATTTAACCAATCAAGATATAGAAAAGATGAAAGAAGAGATTCGAGAAAGGAAGTTGTCTATAAGTGAGGATGAAAATAATGAAAAAGAATTACAAAAAGAGCTTCATAATAAATTGTTGTCTATTCCAAATTTCCCAGCTGACCATGTGCCAGATGGAAAAGGCGATGCTGATAATGTAATTCGTGAACAATGGGGTAAAAAACCTGAATTTGATTTTATTCCAAAAGACCATGTTGACCTTGGAAAAGCGATGGACATATTGGATTTTGATAGGGCATCAAAGATTTCTGGACCTAGATTTGTAGTCTTAAAAGGAGCCGGCGCGATTCTTCAAAGATCGCTAGTTTCTTTTATGTTAGATTTGCATGGTCAAAAGGGTTATCGTGAAATAAATGTTCCTTATTTGGTTTCTAGAGAAACAATGACAGGTACCGGTCAGTTACCTAAATTTGAATTCGATCTTTTTAAAACTGAAGTTGGTGGAAAAGAATTGTTTTTGATACCAACAGCAGAAGTTCCAGTAACTAATTTGCATTCACAGGAAACTCTTTTAGAAGATCAGTTACCTATAAAATATGCCTGTTATACTGAAAATTTCAGAGCTGAAGCTGGTAGCGCAGGAAGAGACACACGAGGGATATTAAGACAACATCAATTTCCCAAGATTGAACTAGTTCAATTAACAAAACCAGAAGATTCATGGAGTGAATTAGAAAAATTAAGAATTAATGCCGAAGATGTATTAAGACAATTAGGACTTCATTATCAAGTAGTAAGTCTTTGTACTGGCGACCTTGGATTTTCAACCAGTTACACTTATGATCTTGAAGTATGGATCCCAGGACAAGATAAATATAGAGAAATTTCGAGTTGTTCTAATTATGAAGATTTTCAAGCTAGGAGAATGAATACAAAATTTAAACGTAAAGAATCTGGTAAAAAAGAATTTGTTCACACAATAAATGGATCAGGCTTAGCAATTGGTAGGTCTATAATTGCCATATTGGAACAATGTCAAAGAAAAGATGGATCAGTTCTTATCCCTGAAGCCTTGCAACCTTACACTAAATTTAGCGTAATCCATTCTAATGGTAAAACTTCATAATAGTAATTAAAAAATTATTTTCCTTATATAAATCTCCTATTAATGGGTGTAAAATCACTAACAAATGACCCCCGAATCAATTAATTCGGTAAAAGACGTTAAAAGTATTGAATTTGAATCAGATAGACTTGTTTCGGCTTATAATTTTGCTCAAAAATCTCACGAAGGTCAGTTTAGAAAATCTGGCGAACCATATTTCACTCATTGTGTCGAAGTTTTTAATATCTTAAAAAATGAATGGGGAGTTAAAGATGAAGATTGTTTAATTGCTGCTTTGTTGCATGACACTGTTGAAGATACAGATATTACCCCAGAACAATTAAAATCAGAATTTGGAAATGAAATTGCAGAACTGGTTTCCGGAGTAACCAAATTAAAATCAAGTACCGATCGAGAAACTTTAAAAAAAGTTTTAAACA
>JBAYMA010000022.1:0-8022 GCA_041663805.1 Candidatus Shapirobacteria bacterium
AGCAAAAAAATAAGGTAATCCTATTATTGCTTTTGCTGTTTTTATTAAATCAGATCTTTTAAAAGTTTTTGTTGGTGGTAATGGATCAATAAAACCTAAATTTAAACTACCATCAGAATTATAAGTATAGTTAATTTCCTTCTTAATTCCAGCCAAATTAATTATAAAAGTAGGTGTTTTAGAATTACCATCAACAAGAGAAGTGGAACCAATATCAGTATTATCTGTCTCACTTGAAGGGTTTAAACTCGATATTAAGCCACTAAAAAGTTGAACTACAGTAAAAACAGTCACTACAATTATTGTTACTGGTAAAAAAACAGTCGCTATCACGGCTGTTATAGCAGTCACAATCAAAGCTGGAATAGCTAGAACCATAGTTATTCCAGTAACTAAAAAACCCAAAATACCACCAACCACTTTTCCAAAATTATCTTGAAAAAATTCTTTTATTCCTAGGTTTGTTCCCAGTTTCTCTGAAATTTTATTTACAATTTTTTTTAATGCTCCAGCTGCTAAAACTGCTGCTGCTATAATCCAACCAGGAGGTCCTGTTGCCGCTCCTACAGCCGTTACTCCTGCTGTTGCTCCAGCCCCTGCTGCTGCAGTTCCTGCTGCTTGTGCTCCTGCTTTTACTCCACCACTCAAAAGTCCTTTTAATAATGTGTTAAATCCCTGTTGGAAACCTTCTTTTGCTAATATACTCATTGAATTTTGAACAAATTCAGACGCCACTTGATTTCCTATTTTTACGGCAAATTTTCCTCCCCATTCAACTGCAGTTCTTTTTAAAAAACCACCAGTTATTCCATCTATTCTGTCTATCCAAACCATTTTGTTTTGGATCGAACCAAATAAATTATTAGTCGTAGGATTTTGCAAAGAATTCATTATTCCTTCAAAAGATCTTAAATTGGAAAATTTTTCAAAAGGCAATTTTACTCCATCAAGTCCATTTTTTATTTGTTTATAATTTTCTTGTAATTGTTGGAATTCTTTAGGAGTTTTTTTTAAAATTCCAGTTATTCCTTGTATTTCTGTCCAAGCATTATTTAATCTTCCAATTGACTCTTCTTTATTAAATTTTAAAGCGGCATCTTTTTGATTTTCAATTCCACCATCAACATAATAAATATCAGAGATTAAATCAGCTTCTTTTTTAACTAAAACCATTTGTGCTTCAGTAATATTTGGATTTTGTTTTCTAGTTTCTTTTTCTAATTCTTCCTTAAAAACATCTTTTCTATATTCTCTTACTTGTTCAATATTTTTCTCTTGCCATTTATTTATTTCTATTTGAGCCTCTTTAGCTTTAACTTCAATTTCAGTAGTTTTTTCAACCCCTTTCGCCTTTGAAATTTTTTTAACTAAATCAGCCACTTCATCTTTATCACTTTTTATTTGTTCCTGTTTTACAATATTTTCTAATTCTTCAGCAATTTCTTTTTTCAAATTTTCATCACCCTTTAAATCATCAGTTATTTTTTGACTTAATTTATCAATTTCATTTTTAACCTTTACTTTATTTTCTTCTTTCTTTTCTTTTTTAATTTTTTCCTTCGATTCATCATAATTTTTATCAAAAGTGTTTAAATCAGTTTCTTTTTTTTCAGTTATATCTATTATTTTTTCACTTGGTTTTTTCATTCTCTCTAAATGATCAATTGCTGAACCTATATTCATAAATTGCAAATTTCCTCCAAATTGTTTTATTCTATCTCCCAAAACAGTTTCTCTAATATCTTGCCAATTTCCTCCGGAATTATCTATTTCCTTCAATATTTCAACTGTTTTTTCAATTGAATCAGTTTTTTGACTAGTTAATTTCTCAATTGGATCAATTTTATCTGCTGTTGCTACATTAGCCATTATAAAATTATATCAACTTAAACTATTCCATTCCCAAACAATTTATCATAATCCATTTTATTAGTATCTTCCGGTTTTTTAATTTCTTCAGTATTTTTTTGATCTCCATTTATTTTTTCGTCCGTAGTTTTCAGTGAAAGAGAATCAAGGGAAGGTAATTCCGCAGGAATAGGTGATTTTGTTGTTTCAAAAACTGGCTGTGTTTTTTTATTTAACTGGGGTGGCTGTGATATTTGAGTTTCCTCAGTCTTAATAAAAATTGGTTTTTTATTATCTTCTGTTGTTATAACCTCAGCTTTTGGTGGTTCAAATTTTGGTAATGGTGGTAAATCCTGATTTTTTATCGGTATTTCTCCACTTAATTCTTTTGGAATTTCATTATAATTAATTAAATCCTGTTTTTCTTTTTCTTCTAATTCTCCAATTTTTCTTTGCAAAACATCATTAGTTGTCTCTTGAGGTTGGATAATTTCTGGTTCCTTATTTACAACTATTACTTCTTTATTTTCTACCACAACAGCAGTATCAATTACTGGTTTTTCTATTTCCTTTAGTTTTTCTTGGTTAAATTTAACAATTGGTTGTTTTTTAAGAACATCTTCTGGATTAGAGGTTATTAATTGATGTTCTTCTTCAGAAGAAATAATATTGATTGCTACGTGATTTTGCCCAGCAAAAAATATTCCTTGACCCTTATCAGCAGTTAATAATAATTGTTTTTCTCCTTCGCTTAAGTAAAAAACTTTTCCTATTTGATCAATTGCCGCTGTGTGTTGTTTTAAAAGAATCTGAATAGCACTATTGGTTACAATTTCTTTACCATATGGTGTTGCTAAAAAGTCATCCACATCTTGAGTAATCGTGGTTACTCCCAAATAATATTTTCTCCCTCTTTTTACAATCCCTCTTAAAAATGAAGCCGAATCTTCATATTGCATCAAATACCAAGCCTCATCCACTACTAATATTCTCTTTTTTAAGGTTTTTTTAACTATTGTCCAGATATAGTCCAAAATAATATGCATGGCCACTGGTCTCAAAGTATCCTCTAAATTTTTAATTCCAAAAACTACAAAAGGGTTAGTTAAATTAACAGTTGTTTTTTGATTAAATATTCCTGCAAAAGAACCTTTAATATATTTTTCCAATCTAGCAGCCAAACTTTTAGCTTTTTCTTCTTCCATTCCAATCAAAGATTTATATAGATCTTCAATTAAAGGTGGCTCTCTATTTTGAGTTGTTGGGTCAGGAGTTATCCCCTTCATTTTATAAGCATCCATCATCGCTTTATCTAAAATTGATTCTTCAATTGGATCCATTGCTCCCAACATTACTTTTAAAAGTTTATGGACTGACAAAATTTTACTATTCAAAGCATTTTCACCTTCTTCTTCAACCAAAGACAAGTCAAATGGATTTATTTTTGATGCTTCGCCATATCCAAAAGCAATGTATTGACCACCAACTGACTCTGCCAAATCTCGATATTCGTTTTCGGGATCAATTACTATAATTTCAGTTCCCAACATCAAAGACCTTAATACTTCCAACTTAATCATATAAGATTTTCCTGCACCAGCAGTTGCAAAAACTACTGAATTGTAATTTTGCATTGAAAATCTATCAAAAATAATTAATGATCCATTGTGAGCATTAATACCGTATATTATTCCCTTATCATCCGATAAATCTGACGATACAAAAGGAAAAGTCGTTGCCAATGAAGTTGTATCCATATTTCTCGTCACGTTTAATTTATCACTTCCAATCGGTAATCCGGTTATAAAACCTTCTTCCATTTGTAAAGTAGCTCTTTTACTGACAATCAAAAGTGATCCCAAAGCTGCTTCCAAATTTTTATTAATTCTTTCAAGTTCTTCTTTTGAATCAGCTGAAATTGTAATATATAAACCAAATTGAAAAAATCTTTCCTCGCCTTTAACCAAGTCTGCTTGCAAATTCATCGCATCTTCCAATTTTGCCTGAGTTGCTGGATTTACTAATCTTCCTCTTTGAATATCACTACTAAGTTCTGCTTCCATTTCAGTAATTTTTCTTCTTAAATCATCCAAAATAGCTTTTCCATCTGTTGGATAAATATACATTGACAAACTCAAGGTAGCATCAAAATTAATTAAGTATGATAACCAGTTTATACCTACAAATCGGGGATATCCTGCTACAAATAGAGTTCGATAATATTTATTATCAATTCGGATGTAATTAAAATCCACCTCCAAAGATGATGGAGCAATAATATCTTTAGTTGATACTAATCCTTCCGAAAAAGGCTTTTTATTTTCTTTTGGTTTAATTTCAAACACTTTTTCTTCTGGTTTTTTAATAAATTTGTTTAATAGATTCATATTATTTAGTCATTACTATTGGATCAGAATAATTGCTGTTTTGTAATTTTTGATTTCCTGCCACATCTTCATTGTATATTTTATAAAACAATTCAATAAGTTCTTTGTTAGTTAATGGTTTAATTTCTAATCCTAATCTTGAAAAAAGTCTCACTAAATGATCTTTTTTAGGTTCTAAACTAGCCTTAGCCTTTTCCAAAATATATTCCTTTGGATAAGGAAGACCAGTATTTAGGTTTTTATTTGGATTGAAAATAGTTTTAAATGTCTGTTTACCAGCACTTTTTATTCCTAATTCTAAGACTGAAAATTTAACTATTACATAAAAAGATTTTGACAAAACATCATTTTTTTTGACCGTTTCTTCTATAAATTTTCGATAGCTTTTAATTCTTTCTTTAAGCAAATTATTAGTTTGTTTATTCTCTACTTCTATTAAGTTTTTAAGATAAACCCCAACATCTTTTGTACTTGATTTAATTACTATTTGTAAAGGGAAATTAAGTGAATTTAATATTCCTCCGTAAGCAAAAACTAAAGCTGATTGTTCTGCTTCAGATAATAAATCAAAATTAACTGAAGAAATCTGCATTACTATAGAACACGAACCATCTTTCATAATAACCACCCCATCAACAATATCTTCTATTGGTAGATGTTCTTGAGTACTTCCTTTTATAGCAATTTTAAGAGGATCGTTTGTCATAAATATTAATTAATCATAACCTAATTATGGGCAATTATTCTAATGGGTTCTACTATTTGCCCATTTAAATCAATATTAACTCGATCAAAAATATAACCTTCTTTCTCGGCAATTATTAAATATCGTCCATTTGCTAACGGAGTTGATATTTTAAATTGCCCTAACGAATTTGTTTTAATTACTCGTGAAGGACTACCATGTTCATCTTGAATTTCCACAATTACTCCATCCACTATTTTTCCATCCAAACTAGTAGCCATTCCTACAACCATATTGGCAATTTCTGATTTGTCTGGCATTGGAATTGCTCCAAAAACAGCTTCTCCTGTTGCTCCTAATTTTTCTTTTTTAAGATTTAAATCAGTTTTTTGATCTCTCCAATCAGTTTCTGTTTTAGCTTTTTCCTTCGAGTCATCATAGTTTTTAGCAGAGGCTATTAAGTCAGTTTCTGTTTTATTTATTTCTTTTAATTCGCCATAACTTTTAACTGAGGCATTTAAATCAGTTTCTGTTTTTTCTTGAGTTGTTTTTTTTTCGGTTATCCCAAAAGTTTTAATTGATTGAACAAAATCTTTTAATTTGTGTCCTTCCGAAATTATTTCATTATTATCATTTTGTTTAGCAACAGAAACAAAAGCATTTTTATTTTCAATTGGTTTTTCCACCTCATCACTTTCATTATTTTTATTTTTTAAATCAAGTTCTAACCAGTTTGTATCAGCTTTTTTTTTATAAGTGTATATTGTTGGAGAATAAATTGATTTGATAAAAGCCAAAACCCAAACCTCTAAAGGTCTATCTTCAAAAGGTACAAAAGCAAACAATAAACCTCCTCCACCAACCAAAAGCATTAATGGCCATTTCACAATTATCACTAATTTAGTTGTATTAATTAACACCGCTAATATTATTCCGACAGCTGCCTTTAAAAATTGCTTCAAGGTCATTTCTCCCACTAATTTAAATTCGTAGGATGATATCTGTTGTGGAATTGCATGTTGTTCCATTAATTAATTCTACCCTAAAATGTCAATTATCCGTAGTCTTTTTTAATTTTACTATTTCTAGTTTTGTTTCTTCAATCATAGTAGTTAAAACTCTAAGTTGAATATCGTAATACTCAACCCCGTAGGAGCTTCCTTCTCTGGTTGCTGAAAATTCCTTCAAAATATGTTGATATTGTTTATTTAGTTTTTCTAGTTGTTTATTAAGCTTAATGATTTTCTCCTTTTTATCCATTCGTCAATTATAATATAGACATGTCTAAATTAGTTGTTGTCGACGGTCACGCTATTGCTCATCGAGCCTATCACTCCATTCCACCCCTTAATCTCAACGGTCAACCTACCAATGCTCTTTATGGTTTTTATTCCATGCTTTTAACTGCTATTAATACTCTTCAACCAGATTATTTTTTAGTCTGTCTCGATTCACCTGGTCCAACTTTTCGTCAATCAGAGTTTGTTGGTTATCGAGCTAAACGAAAACCGGCTGAATCAGCTTTAATTAGTCAATTGCCTTTAATTAAATCAACTCTTCAACAAGCTAAAATTCCTAATTTTTCGGTTGGTGGTTTTGAGGCTGACGATTTAATTGCTACTCTAACTATTCGGGCTTTAAAAAAGATTAAAAAAACCAAATCTGGTAAAAAACATCTTATTGATGAAGTTATTATTATTACTGGCGATAAAGATTTAATGCAATTGGTTGATTCAAAAGTTTCTTTATTTGTTCCAATTCGTGGTCTTTCTGAAACTAAAATTTTTAATCCTTCTGATGTGGTTGAAAAGTTAGGGGTTAATCCTTCTCAAATAATCGATCTTAAAGCTTTAATGGGGGATATGTCCGATAATTACCCTGGTGTGGCTGGTATTGGTCCAAAAGCAGCTACTGATTTACTTAGTGAATATCAAAATCTCGATAATATTTATAATCATTTGGATGAAATTAAACCTAGTATTAAAGAAAAATTAATTAAAGAAAAAGAAAATGCTTATCTTTCTCAAAAATTAGCGACTCTAATTACTAATATTCCTTTAAAATTTAGACTAGGCGATGCTAAATGGAATCAACAATCTTTTACAGATTTAATTCCAGTTTTAAATAATTATAATTTTAAGTCTCTAGTTCAACGAATTACCAAACAAAATCCTGTTAAAATTATTAAACCTCCTTCAAATCAAACCTCTTTATTCTAAAAAATGATTAAAAAACTAAAAATTGCCATTGTCCAAGACTATATTAAAGAATTTGGTGGTGCTGAAAGTGTTTTAGAATCTCTTGCCGATATTTTCCCAAAAGCTCCAATTTTTACCACTCTTTATCGTCCTCATTTTTTAGGTCCACACCAAGATCGTCTCGAAAAAAAATGGTCTTCTCGAGTTCATCAAAGTTTTTTTCAATATATTCCTTTTGCTCATAAAATTATTTCTCCACTTCGACTTTTATCTCCATTAGCTTTTAAATCTTTCGATTTTTCTAACTTTGACCTAATCATCACTTCTGCTACTGGGGCTTATTTTCCTAATTTAATTAATAAAAAACAAGCTAAATTGGTTTGTTATTGTCATACTCCACCTCGCTATCTTTATGGTCTCCCAACCGCCAGAAATTTTACTAAAAACAAAATTGTTTATGGTTTAGTTAAGTTTTTAAATATCTTTTTAAGAAAAGTTGATTTTAAATCTTCTCAAAATGTCGATTATTTTATTGCTAATTCTCAAACCACCGCTGCTCGTATTAAAAAATTTTATAACCGAGATTCTATTGTCATCAACCCTCCAGTCGAAATTCAAAAAATAATTTCTCCCCTTCATCAAGGGGAGATGTCGAGCTTTAGCGAGACAGAGGGGTTTTATCTTGCAGGTGGCAGACTTGCTCGGGCTAAGCGTTACGACATTGCTATCCAAACTTGTAATCAACTTGGTTTAAAACTAAAAATCTTTGGCCGTGATTTTGCTAATTATGTTAAAGAGTTAAAAGATATTTCTGGTCCAACTATTCAATTTTTAGGTGAAATTAATCAAGCTCAAAAAGCCAAACTTTATTCCGAAGCTAAAGCTTTTATATTTTGTTCCGATA
>JBAYMA010000023.1:0-8007 GCA_041663805.1 Candidatus Shapirobacteria bacterium
CACGACACTCAAGCTGGTCTAAAAATCTTCAAACGTCAAGTTTTAATAAAAGTTTTACCCCGTCTCTTAATTAAGAATTATGCTTTTGATTTGGAAATATTATCAGTTGCCAATTATCTTGGTTTTAAAGATATTTATGAAGCTCCTATCAAATTAACTTATGATTTTAAAAGTTTGACTCATGCCACTGGTATAAAAATTATTTATCAATGTTTAATAGATGCTTTAGCTGTTTTTTATCGTCTTAGAATTCTTCATTATTACGATAATAAAAATAAAAGAAAATGGATTTATAATCCTGATTTAGAAATGCGTGTTAATACCGGTAAAAGATGAAATCTATTTTTTCAGTTATTATTCCAGTTAGAAAAATTAATCCTTATTTAAAGGAAACTTTATTAAAACTCAAACAACAATCATTTAAATCATTTGAGATTTTAATTATCACTGATCAAATATCTGGTTCAGCCAACCCTTCAGAAAAAAGAAATTTAGGAGCTAAAAAAGCTAAAGGTCAATATTTAGCTTTTTTAGATGATGACTCTTACCCTAGTAAAAATTATTTTAAAAATGCTCAAAAAATAATAAGTAAACATCCCGATTTTGGTGGAATTTGTGGTCCTTGTCTTACTCCTCCAAAAGACGACTATCTCAAACAAGCTTCAGGTTTATTTTGGTCTAGTTGGTTGGGTAGTGGCGGAGCTGGAGTATATCGCAATAGTATTCAGTCTTCTCGTTTTGTTGATGATTATCCTTCTGTTAATCTTATTATTAAAAAGGATGATTTTAATTCTGTTGGTGGTTTCGATACTTCTTATTGGCCAGGAGAAGATACTGTTCTTTGTTTAAATTTAACCAAAAAATTAGGTAAAAAGATTTTTTATCACCCTTCTTTAGTTGTTTATCATCATCGCCGATCAGTTATTATTCCTCATCTTCAACAAATCACTCGTTATGCTATTCAACGTGGTTTTTTTGTCAAAAAATTTCCTGAAACTAGTTTTAAGTTGGGTTATTTTATTCCCACTATTTTTTCCCTCTATTTAATTATATTTGTGATTAACAATTTGTTTTTGCATATTTTTTTACTAAACATACCATTATATTTTTATTTATCAATATTATTTTTAACTTTTTTAAAATTCATATTGACCAATAACAAATTGATTATTTCCTTACTAACTACCATTACTATTCCTTCAACCCATATCTATTACGGTATACTATTCCTACATGGCTTACTCAAAAAAGAAGTCAGATTTAAACCCCATGCTTTTGACCAAAAAACGGGCAAATACATTGGTGGTTAAATCTATCTCTATTTCCTACCCACCACTAGAATCTGATAAGGGTTCTGCTTTTCTATCCCAAAATCGCCAATTTCAATGGACTAATACTGGTAATGTAATTTATCCTGTTATTTTGGCTTATGCAGCTACTTTACTTAAATCTCGTGGTTTAAAAGTCTTTTGGGATGATGCTATTGCTCAAAAAATAAGTTTTACTGATTGGTTTAAACGTATTTTAAAAAATAAACCTGAAATTATTGCTATTGAAACTAAAACTCCAGTCATAAAAAAACATTGGCAAATTGTTACTCAAATCAAAAAAAAATGTTCTTGGAATCCAATAGTTGTCTTAATGGGGGATCATGTCACTGCTCTTCCTCAAGAGTCAATTGATAACTGTCCTGTTGATTACATCGTTTCTGGAGGCGATTATGACTTCTTATTAGAAGAATTGATTTCTTTAATTAATCAAGGTAAGGCTCCAAAAAATAAAATTTTTAAACTTCAGCAAAAACATGATTTAAATTCTTTACCAATTATTGATAGGGAATTAACTCAATGGCAATTATATGCCTACAATAACACCAATTATAAATACAAACCCGGAAGTTATATTATGTCTGGCCGTGATTGTTGGTGGGGAAAATGCACTTTTTGTTCTTGGACTACTCTTTTTCCAGGTAAATGTTTCCGTCGTTTTTCAGTTGAACATACTATCGCCGAAATTGAAAATTTAGTCAATAATTTTGGCATCAAAGAAATTTTTGATGACTCTGGCACTCTTTCTGTCGGAACATGGCTTAAAAACCTATGTCAACAACTAATAATTAAAGGTTTGAATAAAAAAGTTATCCTAGGATGTAACATGCGTTTTGGTGCTCTTAGTCAAGAAGAATATTTTTTGATGAAAAAAGCTGGGTTTAGATTCATTTTATATGGTCTCGAATCAGCCAATCAAAAAACACTCAAATTTATTAATAAAAATGAAAATACTCGCGATGCTCTTAAAACCTTAACTATGGCTAAAAAAGCCAAACTTGAACCACATGTCACTATTATGATTGGTTACCCTCATGAATCTCTTAAAGATGCTCAAAAGACCTTATTTTTAGCCAGAAAAATATTTAGAAATAATTTAGCCGACAGTCTCCAAGCTACTATTTTAATTCCCTATCCAGGTACTCCACTTTTCGATTATTGCCAAAAAAATAATTTACTTTTAACCACTGATTGGGATAATTTCGATATGCGTCAACCAGTTATTAAATCAGCGATTCCTCCTATCCAACAAATCGCCTTAATTCAAAATTTATTTAAAGGTATTCTCACTCCAAAATTTATTTTTCAAAAAATTATTTCTATTCGCTCATTTGAAGATATCAAACACTTATTAAATTATGCCTCAAAATACATTAAAAAATTAAAAGATTTTTCATGATTCAAATTTCATTTGTTATTCCCACTCTCAATTCTCAAAAAGTTTTAAAAAAATGTCTTGATTCAATTGTTAACCAAAATTATCCTCGAAAAAATTATGAAATTTTAATATTAGATGGGGGATCAACCGACAAAACTCTATCAATTGCTAAAAAATATAACTCAAAAATCTATTTTAATCCCTTAAAAACGGCGGAAGCTGGTAAAGCTGTTGGTATCAAAAAAGCTAAAGGTCAATATATTTGTCTTATCGATTCTGATAATATTTTACCCACCCGAAATTGGCTTAAACAAATGTTATTTCCTTTTAGTGTAGAAAGTAAAATTATTGGATCTGAACCAATCAGTTTCACTTATCGAAAAAACAGTGGTCTTCTTGAACGTTATTCCGCCCTTATTGGCGCCAACGATCCCTATGCTTTTATAACTGGTGTTTCTGATCGAAAAAATTATCTAAATAACAATTGGACTGGTTTAAAAATTGATCAAATAGATAAAAATAAATATATTTTAGTCAAACTTTTACCAAATACCTTAATTCCTACTATTGGCGCCAACGGTACTATTTTTAAGAAAAAATTTTTACAAGACAATTTAAAATCTGATTATCTTTTTGATATTGATATTATTTCTCAATTTCTCAATCAAAGTAAAAAAACACTTTTTTTTGCCAAAGTAAAAGTCGGTATTATCCATACTTTCTGTGAATCTTCCATTTCTAAATTTATTCGTAAACAAAAACGACGTTTAGTTGATTACTACTCTTATCAAAATCTTCGCCAATATAATTGGCAATCAAATAAAAATTATTCACAAATCAAATTTATTCTTTATACTGCTTTAATTATTCCCAGTCTTTTTGATTCATTCAGAGGTTTTATAAAAAAAAGAGATCCAGTTTGGTTTCTTCATCCTTTTTTTTGTTTTATCACTTTAATTATTTATGGATCTATTACTGTTAAATATAAACTTGGATTTTTAAAACCAATCTCTAGAAAGAATTGGCAACAATAATTAAATTTTCTTAAAAGAAATAAAGATATTCATAAAACCGCTGTCTTTAAAAAATTCTTCTGTTTCTTTTTTATTAAAAAAGTTTTTGAAAAATTTCTCTCTTCTAAAAATCCATTTACTTATATACATATTTAACAAAGATAATAAACTCCACCAACTACCAACAACTTTATAATCAGTTTCTACAAATCCATTTTTTTGAGCCCATTTTTTAAGTTCATTGTGAGAATAGTGTCTATGGTTTATTAACCACCAAGCTGGATCAAACGTTTTTGACCAAAAACTTTTAAAAGGTGTTGTTAAATAAAAAACTCCATTCTTTTTTAACACTCTATTTATTTCAATAAAAAAATTATTTTCACTTTTCTTAGGTAAATGTTCTATTAATTCGCTCGCTATTACTGTCTCTAAACTATTTGTTTTAATTGGTATTTCTAAAGCATTTCCAAACATAAAAACAACATTTTTTTCTTTCACATACTTTTTACACATAGCTAAATTTTTTTTATCCAAATCCATGGCAATTATTTTTTTAGCCAAATTGGCAAAATTATATTCTAACCAACCAAATCCACAACCCAAATCTAAAACAATCTTTTCTTTTATATCTTTATTTTTAATAAATTTTAACAAAGCTAAATTACGTCCAAATAAAGTATCACTTGGTCTTTCATTTATAATGTTCTTCATTAATGAAGTTTAACCTAAAAATTGATAAAATGAATCGAATGAAAATACTTATTAGTTTAACAACTATAAATAGTTATTTTGGAATAATACCTTATTGGATTGAAAAATTTAAATTATTAAAAAAATTTGACAATCAAACAGATTTTTTCTTTAACAATAAAATATATAAAAAAAAATTCAAAAGAGAAATTATTGACAAATTACCATCAGTAAATTCCAAATTTAAATTTATTTTTTATTCTATCAGTAAAAATTTTCAAGCCATATTCAAAGTAATAAAATATAAAAACAAATATGATTTGGTTTATTCGCCTTCATCCGTATTAGACCTCATTATTATGCCTTTTTTTCTTAAAAAATATAATCGCAAAATAATTTGGACTACCATCTTTGACAATATTGTTCCCATTACTGATCCAGGTAATAAAATAATTAGATTTATTGCTTGGATATCTTTTAAGATCAGTTTAATTTTGATTAAAAAAGCAGATCTGATATTCACTATTTCTGAAGATTTAAAAGAATATTTAATAAATCATGGTTTTGATAAAAAAAAGATAATTATAACTGGCAATGGAATTGAAATTGACTTAATTAAAAAATCAAAAAAAGATCCTAAATATAGTTTTGATTCTCTTTTTATTGGTCGAATAAACGAGACTAAAGGTATTTTTGATATGCTAGCTGTTTTAAAAGAAGTAAAAAAAACTTATCCTAAATTTAAACTAGCTATTATGGGCAATGGTGATATTCCCACTAAAAACAAATTTTTAAATAAAATTAAAAAATTAAAACTTCAAAAGAATATTAAATTTCTTGGTTATGTCTCTGGAATTAAAAAATTCAATGTTATTAAAAGTAGTAAGTGTTTTTGGTTTCTAAGTGTTAGTAAAAGCGAAAGCTTTGGTATTGCTCTAATGGAAGCAGTTTCTTGTGGTCTCTATGGATTTGTTTATGATTTACCTGTCTTTAGAAAAATCTATAAAAATAATGAAGTCATTTTTTCTCCTATCAACAATACCAAATTCGTTTCTAATCAAATATTAAAGCTTTTCCAATCCAAAAAATTTAATAATCAAAATGGAAAAAAACTTCTTGGTAAATATTCTTGGAAAAATATAGTTTCTCTTGAAAATAAAGCCATCAAAAATATATATATAAAATTAAAATAAATGAAACAAGTTAATCCCAAATATTACGATCAAAAATATTTTAAAATTCAATCTATTTCTCCTGATTTTTCTCAAAAATTAAATCCTTCTTGTTTTTATAAAAAATATAAAGAAATGGCTTCTATGCTTAAAATAAAATCAATCGACTCTATTTGTGATTATGGTTGTGGTACTGGAGATCTGAGTTTTTTACTTTATTTAAAATTTAAATGCTCTATCATCGCTCTTGATTATTCTTCTGATGCTATCAAAATTTGTCAATCAAAATTAAAGTTATTTAAAAAAAATACTGATGCAAAAAATAATATTAAATTTTTAAATAAAGACAATAAAAATATTCCTAAATTAAAAAATATTAAAGCAGTTTATTTTTGTGATGTTTTTGAACACCTTTATCCTTCAGAAATTAATTTTATTTTTAATAAAATATCAGAGTGGGGAAATCCAAATATTATTATTCATACTGACAATAATATTTATTTGAAATATATAGAACCAATTACTCATTTAATTGCTCTTATTTTAAGAAAAACTAGTTTTAAAAAACTTAAACAAGAAAAATCTTTTCAACAAAAACGCCACATCAATTTAACTAACCCCAAAAAATTAACCCAAACTATGGCCAAACTTGAATACAAACTCGTTAAAACTAAATATCCAAAACTAGACAAAAAAACTATTAAGATTCAATTGGGTAATTTATCAAAATTCAAATTATTAATTAATCTTTCTTTTTTCTTACTTAAATTATTTCCTTTTCTTAGTCCTAGTTTTTATGCTCTGTATTCAAAGAATCGTATAAGTCTTTAACTTCTTTTATATTTGGAAATTGTTTATACAAAACATCAGCTAGTTTTTTAGCTTCCTCAATTTTACCAACCTTAGCATAAGCTGCTGCTGAGATATAAATAACTTGAGGATCATTAGGTTTTATTTGTTGCATTTTATTCAAATGATTAGTTAATGAATCAATATTATTTTCTGTCAAATCAATTTGGACTAAGCTCATATAACTTTGATACAAATACGGGTTGTAAGATAAACCTTTTTCATAAGTTAATGAGGCCAAATCCAATCGTCCTATTTTATAAAAAATATTTGCTTGATTATGGTAAGCATCGGCATAATTCTGTTTAACAAAAGTTGATTGCCCAAATCCCTTAATAGCATTATCATATTGTTTTAGTTTGTCATAATCATCTCCAATATTATTCCAAGCATTATGGCTATTTGGTGATACTTGACAAGTATTTACCCATAAATTATGGTTAGTTTGCCAATCAATATTTCGTAAGAAAACTCTTGTTCCATAAAAAGAAACTAAAATGGTTAATAAAATTAAACTGATTATTTTTTGTTTCTGATATATTTTTTCTAAAAATAAAGCCAAAACTATCGCCATTCCCAAAGATCCTAAAAACATATATCTTTCTGCTACTAACCAACTTATCTTAACTGGAGCCATTGAAGGAGCAGTTGAAGCAAATATAAAAGCTAAGGCAAAAAATATTCTTTTGTCTTTAACAAAAAACCAAATTAAAGCAGTTAAATAAATCAACAAAATAGACCAATTTAACCAAGTCGGAATAACATACATAGTATGATATAAGGTTAAATCTGTCGGTGCCCAAATAAGTTGTAAATATTTAGGAATAGCGGTTGGATATTGAAATAATGGATCATAAAAAATACTATCTGAAACATTAGTTCCTGAATTTACTGTTTGAATTCGATCCATCATCTGTGGCCATAATACGATTATTACTATTAAAAATAGTCCCGCAAACAACAATAATATTTTTCCCAAATTAAGTTTCTTTTTCAATTTATGATCAAAAGAAATCCAATAAAGAACACCTAAAAGAGGTAATGCTGTTGATCTTGTTTTTTCTGCTACAAAAGTTAGAAAAGCTAAAACTAAAAACCACCAAAAATATTTTTTATTTTCCGTTTTAGAATATAAAACAAAAGCAATTAAAGACAAAATTACAAATAAAGCATTGAGAAGATATGGTCGTCCCGCAATCCAAGTAACTGCTTCAACATGAATTGGAAAAACTGCAAAAATTATTACCGACATCTTAGCTATTAAGCTATTTTCTAAAATCACATTAATTAAAACAAAGACAACCAATAACACTGCCAAATAAATCAACAAACTGGTTATATGATAGGGAATTGAACTTCCTATTCCAAAAGTAACGGCCAAAAACCAATTAATTAATCCACCCATCCATCCATTTAATCCATGTTTAAAACTCATTATTAATGGATTTTGAGGTATAGTTGCATAATCATCAGATACAAAATTTCCCCCCATAGTGTTAAACCACAAAATCACTACACCTAAAAGTAAAATTACTAAAAATTTCCAATTTTCTTTTAAAATGTGTCTAAAACCAAAA
>JBAYMA010000024.1:0-7892 GCA_041663805.1 Candidatus Shapirobacteria bacterium
AAAACATCATTAAATTTAGCAGTAGCTGTTGCTTCTGGAGGAATATCTATTTCACCTTTGAAAGCTAATTGAGCAGTAGTACCGATAAGTTTAACCGCATCAGAAATATCTTCAATTCCAGGGAGTTCAACTTTAAGACGATGTTTATTTTGTTGTTGAGTTACTTGAACATTGGTTTCACTAACACCAAATAAATTAACACGTCGTTCAATATTACCCTTAAGTGATTCTAATGCTTGAGGAATATCTTCTTTTTTAGTATTTGAAGTATCAATATCAAAAACAAGTGCTGAACCACCAGCTAAATCAAGGCCATATTTTAAATCAATATTTTTAGAAAATTTAAAACTTCCAAGATTTAAATTTAATTCAGGACGATAAAAAGTATGTTCCCAATTGACCTTGCCAAGATGAATTTTAATTGGAAGTTGACGGGGTAAATTTAAAACTAAACAAAGAAAAGTAATACCGATTATAATCCAAAAAATACGGACATTTTTCTTTCGTTGAGACATATTTATTTTTGATGACTGATGAGTGATAACTGGCGAGGGTGGCCGGAAAAAAGATAAGTAATAGTAACTTTAGTTTTGTTTATTTTTATAAACACAGGATCCCCTTCTTTAATATTAAAATCTTTAATTGATTTTGAAGGAATAGTAATAGCAAGACTATTACCTGTTTTAATAACTTTTCTGATTTGTGGCATTTATTAGAGATTACTAATTTCTTGAGAACTTCCTATTATAACAATAGGACTACTCAAGAAGAAATCGACAATAAATTGATCACGTTTTTGTCTTCTAAGTTGAAATTCCCCTTTTCCCATAACCATATAATTAATCTCATGACCACGGACTTCCTCTTCTTGTTTGATAAAGTTTTCGATTTCACGAAGAGAAACATCACCAACAATAATTAGATCAATATTATCAATATTTCTTTTTTCACCAACAATAAATTTGTAAGTATAAAAAACTAATTTAATATTGCCTAAAGTTTCATTTTTATTTTGAAGTTTTAAACCAAGACCAGAACTTTGATTAGCAATAGTTAAAAGATTTAAAAATAAAGGAGATTGTTTATCGGCCCAATAATAAAGCCGATTACCTCGCCATTCAGAATTAACAATGCCCGATTTTTTAAGATTATCCAATTCTCTTCTGACAGAATTAATTTCTTCATCAACTAGTCTAACAAGTTGTCGAACATAAAAAATTTCTTTAGGGTTATAAAATAAAGCATTAATCAACTTTAATCTAGTCTGAGAAATTAATAAATGTTTTAAACTAGTTTGAATTTTCATAGTTTAGTTATAAGTAACAGCAGAAGCAATTGGAAGAATTTCTATCCAGATATTTCCTGGAACAAAATTGACTTCTTTACCACTTTTATCTTTGAAAATAGTTCGAGAAAGTCGATTAATTTTTGACCAAGTGATTTCGGTTTTTTCACCATTTTGAAGTAAAACACCATTACCACTACCGATAATACCGTAGAGATTATGGAGATGTTCATCTATTGATCGAGATTCTTTGGTAAATTGAATAATAATATTTTTAGCAGTAATCGCTTTTTGAGTATTGAAATCAATCTGTTCTTTGCCAGCATTAAAACGAATATAATTATTATTTGTGTTGTTATATTTCCAATTAACTGAATAATCTTTATAACCAGACCAAAAATCAAAAGAAATATTAGTACCAGTTAAATTAGAACTGGCTTGGTTTTTTTGATTAAAGAGCCAAGGGCGGTAATTTTTATCCCAAGAAACTTTATTAATTTCAGTCATATTAGTTAAACCCCTATTAGCAGCTACATTCCAAAGCTCATTACTGGAACAATACATAGTGTGTTCAGTAGCTCGTTCATCACCAGTACGATCTGGTTCACGACGACAAGCTTTATAAGATAAAGAAAATTGACTTAAATCACTCCAAGTACCTTTATTATTCCAGTTATAACTGGCAATTTGTTCAATAGCTTGGGCTTTTTTATTAGTAGTACAAGGGCCACCATTAGTAGCAGCACTACAATTAGCACCACCAACATGGTTGTAGAGAGGATAATCAGCATATTCAGAAGCTAAATCAAGAAAATAAGTACGAGCAGATCTAACTGGACCAACATCGTATTTATTAGCTTGAGAACCAGCAACTTGACCACAATAAAAAACACCCATAAAACGGGTAATACCACCTTCAGCTACAGCTTCATAAACAACATCTGCTGTTTGAAGACCAGATTGGGGACGAGAATCTGAATGATTTTCAATCATAACAACTAATGGACGACGAGTAGACCAAATAGCGGCCTCTTGCTCAGTATATAATTTACCATTGAGGGGGCAGATCTCGGTTTTTGGACCCGGATAAAGTTCTTGAGAAGAAGTATTTTCGTCAATACTAATATTATTATTTTTTGATTTAGGTGAACTAAAAAAATTACCATTAGTGACAGGAATAAAATGGTCGAATAAAAAATAAGAAATACCACTTAATATAAAAAATAATCCGATAAACCCTGATATTCTAATTACTTTTTGATTCATTTTTAAAAATTAACCTTTAATAGTTTTAACTATAGCTAATTTTTCATCTTTTGACAAAGTGATATTATCACCTTCTCCATTTTTGATAGGTTTAGCATAAATTCTAGTTAAATCACGATTATGTAAAGAGGTCAAAATAGCACCAGAATTATTTTGGTCTAGAATAGAAAAAACAAAACTTTGGTTACCACCAATATCATCAAATGGATTAAACCGAGTAATATTTATTTTTACCTTAGAATCAGAAATAATTTCATTTTTTTTGTTTTTAAGGCTATTTTTTTTGTACAAAATATAAGTCAAAAAAGCTAACCAAATTAAATTTAGAAAAACTAAAAAATAAATTAAGAATGACATAGCTTATTAATTGTAGCAAAAATTGTATGTTATACTGGCCTTAAGAGCATGACAGAACAGGAAAATAATAAATATATTAAGAAGGATTTAGTTAAAAGCTTGATTTTGAGTTTAATTTCAATTATGGTGATAGTTGTTATCTATTTATTTATTAATTTAAGGGGGTGAAGATTTTAAAATGCCAACCATTAAATTTTATAACGTTAAATCACGTAAATCCGTAGAAATTGATGTAAGTAAAGTAGAAAAAGTCATGTTGAAAAACGGACGACCAGCAGCTCAAACTGTTGATCCTGAAACTGGTACTAAAATGTTCAAGATCTTATCTGCAGCTGATGCATCTTTACTTAACTAATTTTAGTAAAATAGAGTGACCTCTAAAGAAATTGAAGTGTCAATCCTGATTTATCAGGAAGGAAAGTCTGGACCACAAAAGATGCAGAATCTGAAGATGTAGGAATCCGAGTGATCGGATGGCAATGCTACAGAGACGAGTACTCCGATGCCCTTAAAAAGGTTTCGGAGGAGGTGAAACGAGCATCCTTCTGGTGGAAATCTTAAGTTGAGGCGTTAATATCTGGTCTTTGAGAGCCTCAGGTAAAGAGAATAGATAGATGACACATAAACAGAATCCAGCTTAACAATTTCTTTAGGGGTTTTTATTGATCTCAATATTTTATTTCTTAACAATCAGAACTTTAAGAATAGTTTCAATAGTTAGAAAAAGTGGTAAAGCTAAAATAGCACCAGCAACACCACCTAATATAGCACCAGCAGCAATAAGAAGAATTGTGACAAGAGGATTTAAACCAATTCTTTGTTTCATTATACGAGGCACAATAATATTGTTTTCTAATTGTTGAATAATAATACCAACACCAATAGTTAAAAATCCAATCATAGGAGAAATAGTAAACCCAACTAAAGCGGCAATAAAAGTAGCAATAGTAGGTCCAATAGAAGGAACTGCTTCAAGCAAACCAGCAAAAATAGCCAAAGGAACGGTATATTTTAAACCAAGTACAGTATATCCAAAATAAGACATAACTCCAATAATAGTCATAAGAAAAAATTCAGCTGTAACCCAACTACCTAATCTAAGTTCTAATCTCTCAATAATGGTAATAATTTTTTGTTTACCTTTTTCACCAAAAAAATCATAACTGTATTGAGAAAAATTTTTCTTTTCTAAAAGTAAATAGAAAGTTAAAAATAAAATAATAAATCCAGAAATAACATTAGAAACAACAGCAATGGCAGTTTTAGCAATTCCTCCGGGAATATTTTCTAAAATCTTAAATTGGGAAGATAAATCGATAGCATCAGCTCCAAAAAATTTAATATTTTTAATAGTTTCCGGAAGAGTTTTAATCAAACCACTAGTTTGTTCAACTAAAATAGGAACAATACCAGCAATAGCAAAAGAAATAACAGTTAAAATAATAATGTATAAAATCAAAATACCTAAAGGACGCGGAATTTTGAATCTTTCTAAACGACTAACAGCTGGATTTAGGGCTTCCATAAATATAAAACTAATAAAAAGTAAAATAATTAAAGTCCTAACTTGCCATAAAAGAACTAGGGCTAATAAAAATAAGACTGTAAAAATAATTGTTTTATAAGAAATCTCAATTTTTTTGTTGGTCATAATTTAGTATACCATTTGGCAACATGATTAAAAACAGTTTTTTGAAAAGATTTATCGGTAATGTCGAAAAATAAAGCTTTGGTGGAATAGCGAGATTTAAAATAAGTGCTTTGACGACGAGCATCACTATGTTCGGCATAGCGCCAGTGTTGAATTAAACCCCTCAGCCCTTCGGGCAGCTCCCCTTGATGAAGGGGAGCCTTTTTTTTATTTTCAAAATAAGGTCGAAGGCATTGGTAAGCGGCAATTTGAAGACCTGGATCGGACCATTTATATTTTTTGAGTAAAATTTTTATCTCATCTAAAAAACCAATTTCCATACGTTTGTCGACACGAGCATCAATACGTTTATAGAGAAAATCGAGAGGAGCGGTGAGAGAGATGTGTAAGATGTCATAATTTCTAATTTCTAATTTCAAATTTCTAATTTTATTTGGAGAAAGTTTAATTTCAATTTTACGAGTAAGACGATAATGATTGTTAATATCGGAATGATTTAATTTAGAAAAACCATCTTTATCTAAAAAATTATAGATTTTTTGAAGAGTTTTGACCGATAATTTAGTAGAAATAAATCGCCAAAATTTACTAGGGGGAATAGAAAAAGTATTGTAATTGGGATTAATTAAAGAATCTAAATAAAAGCCACTACAACCAACTAGAACTGGTAATTTGTTTTGTGAATGAAGTTGGTTAATAACTTCCAAACCAGCTTTTTGAAATTGAGATACAGAAAATTTTTGGTCGGGATTAATAATATCAACTAAATGAATTGGAGTTTCGTCGGGTTGGTCTTTGCCAGTACCAATATTAAGACCAGTGTAAATTTGACAAGAATCGGTGGAAACTAATTCCCCGTTGTATTTTTTTGCCAATTTCGACGCTAAATCGGTTTTACCAGTGGCAGTCGGACCTGAAATAATTAATAATTTATTAAACATTGATTCTAAACTCAACTACGTCGTCTGGATGCATAATATAATCGCGGCCTTCATGACGAAGTTTACCAACTTCTTTAGCTCCTAATAAACCTTGATATTGAACAAAATCTTCGTAAGAAACTACTTCAGCCATAATAAAACCTTTTTCAAAATCGGTGTGAATAGCTGAAGCTGCTTTTGGAGCAGTATCTCCTTTTTTAATTGTCCAAGCACGAGCTTCTTTAACTCCGGCAGTGTAATAAGATTGAAGACCAAGAGTATCGTAAGCTTTTTGAATAACTCTTTCCAGACCTGATTTGGCAACACCTAATTCTTTTAAATAATCCATTCTTTCTTGGGAGGATAATTCAGACAGATCAAACTCGATTTTGGCACAAACTGGAACGACGGTTTCAAAATTTTTTAAATCAATATGCCAATCATTGATATTTTTATAAGTATCTTCGTCGACATTAGCAATAATAAAATATGGTTTAGCAGTTAATAAGAAAAATTCTATCATCATATCTTTTTCTTCATCTTCTAATTTTAGATTGACAGCTAAATTACCTTTTTCTAATTCTGATTTTAGTTTTTGAGCTAAGGTAAATTTTTTAGTTTTATTTTCTTTTGGGTTGTTTTTATTAACTTCGAGATATTTATCAATGGTTTCTAAATCTTTGATGATTAATTCAGCACAAATGACCTCGAAATCGCCCTGTGGATCGACGGAACCCTCTTTAATAATATTATTATCAGAAAATGAACGAACAACGTGACAGATGGCATCACAATCACGAATATTGGTTAAAAATTTATTCCCAAGACCTTCGCCCTGAGAAGCACCTTTGACCAAACCAGCAATATCAACAAATTCGACAATAGCAGGAACAATTTTAGTGGTTTTAACAATTTGGGCTAAAACTGGTAATTTATCATCAGGAACTTCAACTACTCCAACATTTGGATCGATAGTACAAAAAGGATAATTACTAGCATCGGCAACTTGTTTACCTAAAAGAGCATTAAAAAGAGTAGATTTACCAACGTTTGGTAAACCAACAATTCCGATAGATAATTTCATGAGTGTATTTTACCAAAAATCCCCCATTTCTGGGGGATTTACAAATTTCAAAAAGAAATTATTTAACCATTTTCTTAATCTTGGTTCCAGGAATGTAGCGAGGCATTCTTCGAGCAACGATTTTTTTGGATTCTTTAGTACCAATAGCTTTAATGGTTTTAGCTTTAAACATTTTGGTTTTAAAAGTTCCAAAACCGGATAATTTAACAACTTCACCATTGGAAAGAGCTTTCATTATTTCAGAAAGAAAAGTTTCAACGGCTTGCTTAGCAGCTTTTTTACTGAGTTTGGCTTTTTGAGAGACAGACTCGATGAGATCTTTTTTGGTCATTTTTTTTATTATTTTTTAATGAATAATTATCTTAATAATAACGGAATATTCGGAAAATGCAAGTAATTTTAATCTTCTTTTACCGCATTTTTGCTGATTTTGTTACCAGTAATAATACTACTAGTACGCAATTCTCGAATAACAGTAACTTTAATTTGACCAGCCCATTTAGCTTCCTCTTCTAATTTTTGAGCAATATTTTGACTCAATATTTCAGCTTCAGAATCAGAAACAAGTGATGGTTCAACTATAACTACTACTTCACGACCAGCTTGGTAAGCAGCAACACTAAGAACTCCTGGAAAGCCATTAGCTACTTCTTCAATATTCTTCATACGTTTGAGATATTCTTCATGAACTTCATAACGAGCACCAGGACGAGCACCAGAAGCAGCATCACCAATATAAACGATAACTGATTCAACAGAAGAAAATTCTTTATCTTCGTGGTGTTCAGCGACACAATCAATAATTTTTTCAGGAATTTTATATTTGTGAAGTAAATCAACTCCAAGATCAATATGAGTTCCTTCTTGATCAGCAACAACTTTACCAATATCGTGAAGTAGTGCACCAAGACGGACTGTATTAACATCAGCTTTAAGTTCATAAGCAATACCAATAGCAATTTTAGTAGCTTCAAGGGTATGTTTAGCTAAATTTTGACCGTAAGAGAAACGGAATTTATATTTACCAATTTCTTTAATAAGATCGATAGGTAAATTAAAAGCACCAACTTCTTGACAAATTTTCTTACCTTCGTTGGTTAATATTTTATCCATTTCAGTTTTTGTTTGAGCGACTATTTGTTCGATCTTTAGTGGTTGAATCCGGCCATCCTTAATTAGTTTTTCCAAAGCGATACGAGCGATTTCCCTTCGAGTGGAATCAAAAGAGGAAATTCTGATGTCATTGGTTTCGTCTAATTCCAACTCAACACCAGTAGCTTTTTCAAAAGCACGAATATTACGACCTTCACGACCGATAATTTTTCCTTT
>JBAYMA010000025.1:0-7746 GCA_041663805.1 Candidatus Shapirobacteria bacterium
TAAATTATTGGGCAATGTATCCCGATGTTAAAAATGCAGGATGGCGTCCTTATGCTCATTATCAATCTTCTGGACAAAATGAAGGTAGAACATGGCCAACTTCAGGTTCAACTCCATTCTGTTTTGAATCAACCAAAAAAATTACTTGTGGTAATGTAGATACTGGGCCAAATGATACTTGTGGAACTAATAAAGCTCCTGTAACTCCTGCTCCTGTAGTTTGTACTCCAAATTCTTGTGCCGCTAATACTTTAGTTGGTCAAACATGTAATGATGGTTGTGGTGGAACACAAAATGGAACTAAAACAAACTGTACTCCAAATCAAAAAACATGTTCTGGAAATATTTTAAATACTTGTAATTCTATGGGAACTGTTTTGACTCCAACAACTTGTACTTATGGTTGTAGTAATGGTGCTTGTAATCTTGCTACGGCTAAAATTAGTTTTAAATTTGCTTTTGCAGGAGTTAAACCAAATGCTTCTTGTATTAGTAGTTTAGGTAATTTGAAGATTGAAGTTGGAAATTCACCGGCAAATAAATATCAAGGTGGTTTAACAACTGGCTTTAGTGTTATTGCTGGTTCAGTTGATAGTGCTGGTAATCAGATATTTAAAACAGATAGTATTGCTTTGAGTAATGATTTTGCCAGTGTCAATAACAATAATTATGTCAAAGTCAAAGGATTATTACATTTGAAGAGAAGAATGTGTCAAGAAGGACAATTGACTAAAATAAATAATGACACTACTATTTGTAATATTAATTTAATTAGAACTGATGATTATGTTTATGATTTTAGTAAATATGCATTTATTACTACTGACAATAGTAACTTTTATGGATTATTAGCAGGTGATGTTAATAGTGATGGGGTAATCAATTCAATTGATTTTTCTTATGTGAAATCAAGAATAGATGCTGATTCTGATATTACTTGTGGTCGAGAAGGCGATTTAAATGCTGATGGAGTAGTTAATAATTTAGATACTGGTTTAATTAAAATTGCATTGTCATCAAAGGACGATGAATAAAGGGTTAATAATTTAAAATAAATTTATGGAAAAAAATAACTTAATAAAATTTTTAATACCTTTGATAGCAGCATTGGTAGTGTTTGAAAGTATTGTTTTAGTAACCAATTTAGATAAAGGAACAAAAACTAATACAAATACTGAAGCAACTAGTTCAGCTACTATTGAACCAGAGGTTACAATAACAGAACCAGTAGCAGAGATGATTTTTGAGACAACTAATACAGATATGAAAGTGGGTAAAAGTTATAAAGTTAATTTAAATGTAGTGGCTAAAGAAGATTTAATGATTGATGGTATAGAAACTTATATTAAATATGATCCAAATTTAATGACTATTTCTGGATTATCTTCGAGTAATAAATTACCAAAAGCGACTGTTAGTAAAATTGATGCTCAGATTGGAATAATTAAAAATGTAGTATTAATCGATGCTAAGGCTGGATATGAATTAAATAAGGGGATAATTAATTCAGTTTTGAGTTTTACAGTAACACCTAAGAAAGTAGGATTGGCTAGTTTTGAAATAAGTAGTGGTAATACTGATAAAGAATTTGTTACCATGATGGTAGAAAATCAGACAAGTAAACAATTAGTTTTCTTAACAAATAAATTAGATATTAATGCTATTAAGTAATCAATGAAAAAAGCTGCTTTATTATTAAATATTTTTTTAGTTGCTGGTTTGTTTGTAACAATTGGAGTTAAAGAGGCTTTAGCGGCTCCACATATAATAATGGATCCGTCCAGCGGAAATTATTCTATTGGAGATACTTTTAAAGTAACAGTGAAAGTTGATTCAGGAACTGAGGTAATTGGGGGAGTTGATGGAGTGGGAACTTATGATTCGGCTAAACTAGAATTAGTATCAACAGTTAAATCTTCACCAATGGTATTTGATGCTACTGATGGTGGTGGTAATTGTTCAATTGATAATTCAGCTGGAATAGGAAAATTTAATTTTAGTTGTTATTCTAATGATGCTTTAAATGATAGAGTGGCCAATGGTGATTTGGTAGTTTTAACTTTTAAAGCAAAAGCATCAGGAACAGCAGTAGCCAATTTTACTTGTGCTAGTGGTTCGACAACTGATTCAAATGTAGTTAAATCTGCAACAGCAACTGATGTAATAGTATGTAATGAAAATGTCGGTGGTTCTTATGTTATTGGTGGAACGAGTACAACTGCTACTGACACACCAACAGCAACTGTGACAACTACAACAACTACTTCTGAATTACCAAAGACTGGTGGAATAGGAACAACTTTAGGTTTGATAATTTTTGGTACTATTAGTTTGGCTTCGGTAGTATTTTTGAAATTCTTATGAAGAAAAAAGTGAATGTAAAAATGATTGTTATTTTTGCAGTTATGTTGGTGGTTATGGTTTTTGGTGTGGTTGGAGTTGGATTAGTAAGGACTTTTATGAGCGGAGCTAGTAGCGCAGTTGAACCAAAAGGGGTAATAGCAGTTTCTAATGCTGATGGTAAATCAGCAACTGTGAGTTGGACTTCTGATAAAGAATCTATTTCTAAAGTTGAATATGGAACTACGGCAGCTAGTTTAGTATTAATGGGAGCTGAAATTGAGCCAACTGTGGATCATAGATTGTCTTTAACTTCTCTTAGACCAGGAACAACTTATTATTATAGAATTAGAATTGGTGAAGAAATTTTTGATAATGGAGGAATTCCTTATTCTTTTAAAACTAAAGATGATATTGAAGTAACACCAACAGTAACTTTGGTACCAACAGTTACTTCTTTACCTTTAGCGGAGACATCTACTGGTACTAGTTCGGCTAGTATTTGTGATTCAAAGATTGATTACAATAAAGATGGAGTGGTTAATTCTTTTGATATTTTAAGTTGTAAAAAATCTAACGGAACAGTAAAAGGGGTCACCACTTCAGTTTGTGATAATCCATCTGATCTTAATAATGATGGTAAAGTAAATAGTTTAGACAGAGCTAAGTGTTTACAAGATAAAAAATTATAGGTAAAATAGACAATTGTTAAACTTTAAGGAGGTGCTATTTTTTAATGCCAATTATAGTAGAAAAAAAGAAAGGCGAATCTAAAGACGATATAATCGGAAAATTTAGACGTCTTTGTTTGGAAGAAGATATTACAGAAGAAGTTAGAAAAAGAACTGCTTATGTAAAACCTTCAGAAGAAAGATATGCTAAAAAGAAAATAATTGTTTGGCGCGATAAATGTCGTCGTCGAGCTAAAAATTCTAGAAGACATGATATTAAAAGATAAATTAAAAAAAGAAAGTGTAGAAGCCTTAAAAAGCCACGATAATAAAAGAGTGGATGTTTTAAGGTTTCTAATTTCTTTGATTGATAAAAAAGAATTACAATTACCAGTTGGTCAAATGACTGAAGCAGAAGAGATTGGAGTATTACGAAAAGAGTTAAAAAATAAAGAAGAATCCCAAGAAATGTTTTTAAAAGCTAATAGAACTGATTTAGTAGAACAACTTGATTATGAAATTGAAATAGTTAAAGGATATTTGCCACAAGAAATTGATGAAAATCAAGTAATTAAAATAGTGACTGAGGTAATAGCTGAAAAGGGAAATAATTTTGGTCTAGTAATGAAAGAAGCGATGGGTAGATTAAATGGAGCAGTTGATGGAAGTGTAGTTTCGAGAATAGTTAAGGAAAAAATAAATGGATAATTTGATTTTGATAAATTATCCCCAAAATTGGGGATTGCAAAGTAAATTGGTGGAAGAATTGGCAAAAAAAGCTTTGATAGAAAAAGGATTTAGAAGTAATGTGGAATTGAGTATCTATTTTGTAGGAAGAAAAAAAGCCAAAGATTTAAATATTAGTTTTAGAAAAATGAGTTATATACCACAAGTTTTGGGTTTTCCAATGTCAAAAGAGACAGATGTTGATGGAAAAATAAGATTGGGAGATATTGTAATTTGCACTCAAAAATTAAAATATGAAGTTAAATTTCAAAAATCGAATTTAGAAAAAGTATTATATAGTTGGTTGATACATGGAGTGGAGAATTTATTGAAATAGTTTGATGGGTTTAATTAATTGGTTGATATAGATAGTGGTATTGTAAACAATGCTCAGCTTTGGTTTAATCTTTTGATGTCTGTTTTTCACTTAAAATATAGACCAACTAAAATTTCTGAACTAGATTTGGTGGATGTAGCCCAAAAAATGAAAGAGTTTTTGGGAGCAAAAGATATTCCTCATTCTTTTTTGTTTTCTGGACCCAAAGGGGCAGGTAAAACTTCAGCAGCGAGAATTTTAGCTAGAGCGATTAATTGTGAAGATAGACAAAATGGTGAACCATGTGATAAATGTGATAATTGTAAAGAAATTTTAAACGGTAGAGCAATGGATATTATAGAGATGGATGGTGCTTCTAATAGAGGAATTGAAGATGTGAGAAGTTTGAAGGAAAAATCTTATCTTTTACCAAGTAAATTAAATTACAAAGTTTTTATTATTGATGAAGTTCATATGTTAACTAAGGATGCATTTAATGCACTTTTAAAGTTAATTGAAGAACCACCCAAACACACAATTTTTATATTATGTACTACTGATGCTGAAAAGATTCCAGACACAGTCATATCTAGATTAGTAAGATTGGATTTCAGAAGGGGAGGTAAAAAAGAATTGAGAAATTCTTTGGATAAAATTATTAAAGGCGAGAAAATGGAATTAGATGAGACAGCAATTGATTTTATTTTAAGCCGAAGTGATGGTAGTTTTAGAAATTTACAAAAGCATTTTAATGAAATGTTTTTGTCTTTAGGAAAAAAGATAACTTTAAAAATGACTCAGGATTTTTATTTAGCCAAAAGTGGAAGTTATAGTGAAGTAGATTTTGAAAAAGATTTAGGTGAAAAGAATATTAAAATTATTTTGGAAAAATTAGAAAAAATGGCTAATGAAGGTATGGATTTTGTTAGTTTTAGAGAAAAGCTTTTAGAATATTTTCAACAAAAAATATTGTTAAATTTTGATGTAGGAGAGGGTGAAAGATCAGTTTTTAGTTTGGTGGAATTAGAAGAATTAGTAAATCTACTAATTAGAGCATCAAAACAAGAAAAAGAAACAGAAATTGATCAATTACCATTGGAATTAGTAATAATTGATTTTATTGGCGAGAATCAAGAAAAAAAAATAATTAAAAAAACAGAGGAAGTGATAGAAAATAAAAAAGAAGTTTCTTTTGTTAAAAATAGAGAAGATTTTAGTAAGAAAGTAGAAGAAAATAAAGAGAAAGACACTGAAGTTGAGGTGGTAAATGTAATAAAAATGGATGTAACTGGGATAAATTTGGATAAGATTGAACAATCTTGGGGAAATGTATTGTTAGCTATAAAACCATTCAATCATTCAGTAGAAGCTTTTTTAAGAGCATCTAGACCAATTAAATTTAGTGGCAGAAATTTAACCTTGGAAGTATTTTATCCATTTCATAAAGACAGATTAGAAGAGGCAAAAAATAGAAAAATAGTTGAAGAAGGATTATTTAAAGTTTTGGGAGTAGAATTAGTTTTTGATTGTATTTTGGGTAAAAGCAAAAAACAGCCATTAATAATTCAAAATAATACTCCAGTGAAAAATATTAGTGAACAATTAGTGGATAATAATAAAGAAGGACAGGATTTGTATGATGTGGCCAAGGATATATTTGGCTAAAAGTGATAAAATTTATATTATTTAATAATTTTTAAAAATATGTTTGATAAAGCCAAAATGTTAGCTCAAGCTTATAAATTGAAAAAAGCAGTTGAAGCTGAAACGGTGGAAGTTGAAGAAAATGGTATTAAGGTAAATGTGAGTGGAGATCAAAAAATAAAGTTTTTATCTATAAATGGAATGGAAAATAGAGTCTTATTAGATACTATTAATAAAGCAATGAAGAAATCCCAAGAAACAGCAGCTAAAAGAATGAAAGATATGGGTGGACTTGAAGGTTTGTTTTAATATGGCAGAATTTCCAAGAGGGATTAAAAATTTAATTGCATCTTTTGAAAGATTACCAGGGATTGGTCCAAAAGGAGCAACTAGATTAGCTTTTTATTTGATAAATACTCCTAAGGCTTATGTAATGGAATTAGCTAATTGTTTGATAAAGATGAAAGATGAAACAAAGATTTGTAAACAATGTTTTTCAGTAAGTGAAGAAGAAATTTGTTTGATATGTAAAGATTCTAAAAGAAATAGACGACAAATTTGTGTAGTAGAAAGAGCTATTGACGTAATGGCAATTGAAAATATGGGAGGTTTTAAAGGGATTTATCATGTCTTAGGAGGAGTCGTAAATCCATTGGAACATATTAGTCCAGACGATTTAAAAATTAATGAATTAGTAGAAAGAATAAAGAATATTTTAAATGAAAGTGATGAAGATATTATTGAAGTAATCCTGGCAACTAATCCGACAATGGAAGGGGAAGCAACGGCACTTTATATTAAAAAGAAATTAGAGGGATTAAAAATAAGATTATCCCGAATTGGAAGCGGATTACCAATAGGAGCAGATTTGGAATATGCAGACCAAGCAACCTTGAGTCGGGCAATGGATGGGAGAAGAGATATATAATTAAATTATGACTAATCAAATTATTAAAGGTTTTGGACAAGGTTTTAAACAATTAGGAGAAGAGACGGTAGAAAAATTAGGAGAAGAAAGTCAAAAAATATTGGAAAGTACTATTAGTGGTAAAGAATTATTAGGTTTAGATGGAGTAATAAGTGATGAAGAACTTATTAAAAAAAGACAAGAAGATGAAATACATAAACAAGAAGAAATGAATAAAATTAGGACAGAAATGGGACAAGGAAGAAATGTAGAAGGGGAAATGGAACAAATAAGGAATCAAAAAGAAAGAGAGAAAGAAGAAAAAGAAAGAATTTTTTTGGAAAATTTAAAAAGACAAAGAGAAGAAGAAAGGCAACAAGATTTTATGATAAATGAGTTAGAAGGGGAATCAAGCAATCCGGCAAAACAAAAAAAATCTCGTGGTAGTGCTTTTGGTCATAAAAAGAAATCACAACCAGATCAATCTCAAATGTCGCAAACAAGTGAATTCAAGGGTAAAATTGATTAATAATGAAAATTTATAATACAAAATTTAGACAAAAAGAAGAGTTTAAGCCGATTAAGGAGGGTGAAGTTGGTATTTATTCTTGTGGACCAACCGTATATTGGAACCAACATATTGGACATATGTATGCTTATACTCAGTGGGGAACTTTAGTAAGCTTTTTGCGTTATATTGGATATAAAGTTAAATGGGTTATGAATTTGACCGATGTTGGTCATTTGACCTCTGATGCTGATGAAGGTGAAGATAAAATGGAAAAAGGGGCACTTAGAGAAGGAGTTAGTCCTTGGGAAATTGCTAAAAAATATGAAAAACAGTTTATTGAAAGTCTGGATTTATTCCGAATACAGAGACCGGATGTTTTGTGCAGGGCGACGGAGCATATTGAAGAACAAATAGATTTAGCTAAAAAAATTGAAGAAAATGGTTTTGCTTATAAGACTAAAACAGGGTTGGTTTTTGATACTAGTAAATTTCCTGATTATGCAAAATTTGCCAATTTAAAACTGGACGAAATGGACTCTGGGGCTAGGGTTCAAGTTGATGAAGAAAAGAAAAATGCTTGGGATTTCTTATTGTGGGTGACTAATCAACCAAATCATATAATGAAATGGAA
>JBAYMA010000026.1:0-7609 GCA_041663805.1 Candidatus Shapirobacteria bacterium
AATTCCTCTTAATCCTGTTATTGGCGGCATGACTTCAGCTTCCAAAGATCAACAACAAAAGTTTTTAAATTATCTAAACCAATCTGGAATTGAATATTCTCTCCGTCATTCTTTTGGTCAAGATTTAAATGCCGCCTGTGGTCAACTCGTCACCGAATAATTACGACACATTTTAATATATTTGCTATAATCCATTAAATTTAAAATTTAATGGATTAGAATTTGCTTTATTTTTTTTAATTTTAAATTTAAAAGAACATTCAAAATTTGTTTTTAGAAAGTCTGCTTTAAGTAGACTAGAGAGGAGAATTATGTGTGATAACAGTAAGGTCATCAAATTTTCGTCAAACGATTCAACAGTTGTTCATCAAGGTCAGCCTTCAGAAAAAGCCACTATGGCTCTTTCCACTTTTATAAAATGGTGGGAAGATCCTACTAACCAGACAGAAGAGATGAATAATATACTTCAGCTTTCTATCCCGATACACATCGCTTTCAACGAAGCCTATTATGGGTTTGGAGTTGACAAACTTGATGAAAAAAAGCATTGTTATTGTCCTGACTGTCGTTTTTTGATGAAAGTCAGGAAACAACTAAAAAAATAATCCAATCCCTCTTCAAAAAAACAAACAAATAAAACCCTAGCAGTGATTTTAATCACATCAAAATGCTAGGGTTTTCTTTTTATATCTTATCTAAGCTATAATAACCTCATGCTTATTGATGAAGTTCACATTACTATTAAAGGTGGCGATGGTGGAAATGGTGTAGTCCATTTTTATAATGATGCTTTTCGTCCCAAAGGTGGCCCAGATGGAGGAATTGGTGGAGACGGTGGCTCAGTTTATTTTGAAGGTGTTTCTGATATCAGTAAATTAAATCAATTTCGTCATGCCAAAGTTTATGCGGCTCAAAATGGTGAAAGAGGTGGTCATAATAATTGTACTGGTAAAAGTGGTAATGATTTAGTTATTTTAGTTCCTGTGGGTACTGTTGCTCTTTATGATAATGGTAGTTCAATTGAAATTACTCATGTTGGTCAAAAAGTTCTTATGGCTCGTGGTGGTAGTGGTGGTAGAGGTAATTTTTGTTTTAAATCTTCTATTAATCAAACACCTAAAGAATCAGAATCAGGTTTTAAATGTCAACCTAAAAAACTTTTTTTACAACTTAAACTTATCGCTCAAATAGGTCTTATTGGTTTGCCAAATGCTGGTAAAACTAGTCTTTTAAATGAATTAACTCCAGCTAATGCTAAAGTAGCCAATTATGCTTTTACCACCCTTGAACCAAATTTAGGAGTTACACCCGGTGGTTACATTATCGCCGATATTCCAGGTCTGATAGAGGGTGCTGCTGATGGTCGTGGTTTAGGTTTTAAATTTTTAAAACATATTGAAAGAACTAATCTTTTAATTCATTGTGTTTCGGCTGATAGTCAAGATCCTGTCAAAGATTATCAAACTGTCCATCAAGAATTATCTAATTATAGTTCTATTTTAGCCAAAAAACCGGAAATTATTGTTCTAACTAAATCTGATATTATCGAACCAAAACAATTAGTTAAAATTCAAAAATCTATTAAAGCTAAAATCTGTACTTCAATCATTGATTCCAACAGTATTAAAAAACTAAACGATCTAATTACTAAATCTTTAAACTAAAGCTTTTTTAACTTTTTCCCAATCTTTTTTAAGTTGTGCCACTAATTTTATAGTTCCATTTTTAGTAGTACTTAAATCAGATTTAAAATCATCGACCACTTTTTCTACGATTGTTATATATTTTTCTTTATCAATTTCTTTTCCAGCAGTTTTAACTTCAGCTACTTTATTCATCAAAGATGATTTTATTTCTTTATATTTATTAATTGCCTCTTCACTAGTATTACCAAATACTTCTTCTACTTTTTCTTTTGTATCTTTAACCGTTCCTTGAACTTCTTTAATTAATTTCATCGCTATTTTATTTAAATCTTCTCTTGTCTTTTTACCTGACTGTGGGGCAAAAAGTAAACCACCTATTACTCCAGCAACAGCTCCTATCATTGTTGCTAAAAAAAATCTACTAGATTTTGCCATATTTTTCCTTTTAAAAAACAAATTAACACTTCTAGTCTAAAGTAAATAAAAATTTATGTCAATCAAATTACTTTTCTACTTCTCTTTCTGGCCAGTGTTTATCAATTTCTACTGTCATTTCCAAAAATATTTTTCTTCCAGACATTAGTTCTAATTCTTTTCTAGCGTTGTAACCTATTTCTTTTATTTTTTTACCTGATCTTCCAATAATCATTTTTTTATATCGATCAGCTGTTGTCAAAATTGTCGCTTTAATCAAAATTAGTTTTTTTTTATCAATAATCTCATTTACTCTTATATCTACTGAGTAGGGAACTTCTTCTCTTAAAAATAAATAAGCTTTTTCTCTAATTATTTCAGATACATATTCACGTGAATTCATTCCTATTTTAGGCTTTTTATTATTTTCCATTAATCCTATATCATATTCTAATTCTTTATTTTTTTTGATAGGTAAAAGTTCAAAGATATAACTAATTAAACCTTTGATATTTTTTTCTTTAATTGCACTGACAGTAATTACTCGATCAAATTCTTCTTCCAAATAATTATATTCTGGTAAATGGTCTTTTGGACCGATTGCTACATCCATTTTGTTATAAACCAAAATTTTTTTGGCTTTAACTTTTCTAATTAAACCGATTACTTTATTTTCTTCTTCATTTTTAGGTCGAGAAATATCTACTAAACACAAAATTACATCAGCTTTATTCAATTCTTTTGGTGCCTCTTGGTTAATTCTTCTACCCATTAAATCATCAATTTTACCTATAATTCCCGGAGTATCTGAAAAAAGTATTTTTCCTCTGATATCACTATAAATTACTCGACTATTTTTACGAGTTGTTTGTGGTAATGGAGAAGTAATGGCTACTTTTTGCGACATAATCGCATTAAGCAAACTTGATTTACCGGTATTTGGCCGGCCCATCAATACTACCTTACCTATTTTTTGAATTTCCATACTTTTATTTTGCACTGGTGTATTTTACACTATATAACCAGTTATTGATTGACACTTAGCAAGCTCAATGTTAGACTGCTAAATATATGTTAAAAGATAGTAAAAAAATAAATACTATTCAACCAGTTAGAAAAATTTTACCTCTAATTCCTTTACGTAATATTGTTTTATTTCCTTCAGTTGAAACCTCTCTTTTTTTTGGTCGTAAAGAATCAATGAATTCTCTTTTACATGCTTATGATAATACTAATAAAATGGTAATTATTACTACTCAACAAAATGGTCGAATTGAAAATCCTAAATTTAATGATCTTTACACTGTTGGTGTCTTGGCCAGAATTGAACATGTACTTCAAACCGATGGTAGTCTTCACGCTATTGTCAAAGGAATTTCTCGGGTAAATATTGTCAATTTAATCAAAACTGAACCATTTTTTATAGCGGAATATGTTGATTTACCGGTAGTTCCAGAACCAATTGTTGAAGTTCAACAAGGTGCTGAAGCACTTCTTAGTCAGTTAAAAAAAGCATTTGCTATGGGTCGACAACTTGATTTGCCTGCTATGATGCAACTTAGTACTGGTGTTTCCAGTAATGATTTGGCTGATCAAGTTTGTTTTTCTATTGATGCTAAAATATCCGAAAAACAGGGTTTATTAGAAACTTTATTAGTCAGTCAACGTCTCAAAGCCGCTACTGAATATTTAATTCAAGAAATGAAAGTTGCCGAGCTTGAACGATCTATTGAAGAAAAAACTCAAGAAAAATTTAATACTGGCATTAAAAGAAATGTGTTGGAAGAGCGTAAACGTCAAATTGAAAAAGAATTAAAAAGATTAGGTGAAACTAGTGGTGGTGAATTTGGTGAATTGGAGACTAAAATTAAAAAATTAATTTTACCTAAAGATATTAAGAAAAAATTAATTAAAGAATTAAATCGTCTTATGGAAATGGGATCTATGGCTCCTGAATCAAGTTATATTAAAACTTATTTAGAAACCGTAGTTGAGATGCCTTGGGGTAAATATAACAAATCTGATGTTAGCCTTTCTAAAGCAGTAAAAATTTTAGATGAAGATCATTATGGTATTAAAGATGTTAAAGAAAGAATATTAGAATATCTTGCCGTCCTTCATCTTAAAAACAAAAGTAAAAAGAAAAATGAAGATGTTTCTGGTACTGCTAATATTCTTTGTTTTATTGGTCCTCCAGGTGTTGGTAAAACTTCACTTGGTAAATCTATTGCCAAAGCTTTAGGTCGAGAATTTGTTAGAGCCTCTCTTGGTGGTATTCGTGATGAGGCTGAAATTCGAGGTCATCGTCGAACTTATGTTGGAGCTATGCCTGGTCGTATTATCAAAGGATTAAAAGATGCTAAATCTATGAATCCAATTTTTATGTTAGATGAAGTTGATAAAATTGGTGCCGATTATCGAGGTGACCCTTCAGCTGCTTTATTAGAAACTCTTGATCCAGAACAAAATTGTGAATTTACTGATCATTATATTGATTTTCCTACTGATCTTTCCAAAGTTTTCTTTATATTGACCGGTAATGATATTTCCACTATTCCTATTCCTTTAAAGGATAGATTAGAAATAATTAATTTCTCTGGTTATACCCTTGATGAAAAATTTAATATTGCTAAAAAATATTTAGTTAAAAAAGAATTAGAAGCCAATGGTCTTAAAGCTAATAATATTACTAAAATTAAAGATAAAACATTAAAATATGTAACTGAAAAATATACCCGTGAAGCTGGTGTTCGAGGACTTGAAAGAGTTATTGCTTCACTTTTTAGAAAAGCTGCTAAAAAAATTGTGACTAATAAAATTAATCAAGTTGATATTAACAATCCAATTTTACTTAAAAAATTTTTAGGTCCAGAAAAATTTACTCCATCATTAAAAGGTAAAAAAGATGAAATTGGTGTTTCTACTGGATTAGCTTGGACAGCAGTTGGTGGAGATATTTTATTTATTGAGGTCAATATTATGCCAGGTAAAGGTCAATTAATTTTAACCGGTAAACTTGGTTCAGTTATGAAAGAATCTTGCCAAGCTGCTCTTTCTTTTGTCCGTAGTCAAGCCAAAGATTTTGGAATTAAACAAGATTTTCATAAAATTGATATTCATATTCATGTTCCTGAAGGAGCTACTCCCAAAGATGGTCCTAGTGCTGGTGGAGCTATCACTACTGCACTTGTTTCAGCTCTCAAAGGGGTATCTATTCGTAAAGAAATTGGTATGACTGGAGAAATTACTCTCCGAGGTAATATTTTAGAAATTGGTGGACTTAAAGAAAAAGCTATTGCTGCTCACAGAGCTGGTCTCAAAACTATTTTTATTCCCAAAGATAATGCCAAATCATTAGTCGAAATACCCAAAGAAGTTAAACGAGATATTAAATTTATTCCAGTCTCTCATTATTCCGAAATTTACAAAAATATTTTTAAATAAATTATTTTTTATTTAAACAAAATTCCTTTAAAACTAGGTTTAATTATTTCATTAATAATTCCATCAACAATATTATTACCTATTGGTTTAGTTGATGTTCCAAATCCAATAGAACATAATTTTCTATCTTTAATTCCAAATCTAGCTTCAGAACATTTTATTGAATATGTTCCATCATTATTTATCTCTTTTGAACTGTTAAATAAAAAAGAAACAAAAACATTATCTTTTTTTTTACTTAAGTAAATTCCTGCTGGTTCATAATTAACCTTTTCTTCTTTTGGCTCTATAAGAATTGATTCTAATGATCCATTTAGGTCTCTTATTGTTGGTAAACCTCCACTCTTTTTATCACTCCATCTTATTTCACCACTATCCCTTAATTCTTTTAATAAATCAATAACTCCTGATTTTTCCAAAATTTCTAAATCTAAATTATCTTTTCTTTCCTGTTTCTCATCATTTTTTTTAAATCCATTAAAATATTCTTGTTCACCAAAATTACTCATTAAAAAACCGTCTTGATTATCATTACCACTTTCATTCATAGTCTATAATATATTTATTATAAATAAAAATCAAACTATTTAGATTTTTGCAATTTAGTTACAATTTTACTATTTTTTATAGTGTTCTTTGGTGTTTTTTGTGGTAAAAAACACACCTATTTCTCTTTAGTCAATATTATTTATTTAAAGAAATATTTTTAAAGTTAGGATCTTTAATTGCATTTACAATTTCATATTCAAAAAAATCTTTATCATTAGTTCTCATTGGTTTAAATTCTGTTCCAAAACCAAGCACAGATAATTCTCCTTTAACAATTCCAAATCTAGCTTCAGAACATTTAATTACATTTCCTGGAACAGTACTACCTCTTTTTTCTTCTTTAGAACCATTGAATAAAATAGATACAAAAGCAGTTTTATTTTCTTTATCACTTAAGTAAATTCTTGCTGGTTCATAATCTATATCAGGATTTTCGGTTTTTGGTTTTAAAAATGTTGATCTTAATATTCCTCGTGGATCTCTGTTTTCGGGTAATCTTCCAGCTTTAGTATTACTCCATCTTACCTGTCCACTATCTCTTAATATTTCTAGATATTCTATTATTCCTGAATCTTTTAATTTTTCTAGACTATCATTTCTATTAAATTCCTTACCAATATATGTAATTTTTGATTTCCCATCTAAATTATCTAAAGCATTTTCAGTCATATAAATTATTATATCTTAATTATTATTTAATTTCTAAATTAAATTTTCTCAACCGTATCTATTCCTAAAATATATAATCCAGTCTCTAATACACTGGCCACAGTTTTAGTTAAAAAGATTCTAAAAGTTTCTTCTTTTTCATTAATAATTCTATTTTTGGCATAAAATTCATTATATTTTCTAGCTACTCCCAATAAATATTCTGCAATTACAGCAGGTGAAAAACGCTCAGATGCTTCAACAATTTTTTCTTCAAATCTATAAAATTCCTTAATTAAGGCCATTTCATCACTATTAATATCCTCTGGTATAGTTTCTATATTTTTTTGTTCCTTAATTTTAGTTTTTTCTAAAACGCTTTTACATCGAGCATATGTATATTGTAAATATGGTCCCGAATCTCCTTCTAAACTCATTATTTGATCCCAATCAAAAATTACATCCTTTCGTGGATCAGAAGCCAAATCATTGAATTTAATTGCCCCTAAAGCCACTTTTTTAATCATTTCTTCTTTTTCAGTTGCACTCAAATCTTTTCCAATTACACTTTTATTAGCGATACTTTCAGCTTTTTCCATGGCTTTATCAATTACATCTGATAAATGGATAGTATCTCCTTTTCGGGTTGAAAATTTTCCAGTTGGCCAACGAATTAATCCATGAGCTACATGTACCATGTCACAATTTTTAGTCCAACCCATCATTTCAGCAGTTTTAAATACTTGTTTAAAATGTAATTGTTGGTCAGCCCCAACTTCATAAATTATCAAATTTGGTTTCCAATTTTTTAATCTATATTTAATTGTGGCCATATCACGTGTGAAATATGTCGTTGTTCCGTTTGTTTTTTGTAACATCGCTGGGGGAGTATCTTTAAATTCAATAAT
>JBAYMA010000027.1:0-7472 GCA_041663805.1 Candidatus Shapirobacteria bacterium
AGAATATAAACTTCATCACCATAATTAAAAGCATTAGTAAGATTAGTAGGTATATCGGTAAAACCTAAACCTAGACCAACAACGGTTAATTGATTGACGCGATCAGTATAAATTTGAAAACCATCAGGTAAGGTACCAAAATTACCTTCAGTACCAACAATAACATTTTTTTGTAAAGCACGAGTTTTTAGAAAATCTGCTGATTCTTTAATTCCCCAACCTGATGTCCAATCTTGTAAATAACCTCTTTCTGTACTAGAAAGTTGAATATTGGAAGGAAATAAAGAAATATTTTTAATCCAAATAATATTGGGAATAAGTAAAATAAATAGAAAAAGTAATTTAGACCAAGGACGTTTAAAAAAAACAGAGATACCTAAACTAATTAAAATTATTAGAGAGGGGAGAATAAATAAAATATATCGAGCAGTAAAAACTTTGGCAACAGCAGCATTAGCTATGAGTGGAAGAAAACACCAACACATTAAAAGATAATATTGGATATTTTTTTTATAAAAAAGAAAAAGAATAAAACCAATAAGAGCAAAAAGTAAAATTGGCCAAGAAATGTATTGAGTGAAAATAACTAAAGTATCACCAAGGTGTGGTGTTAATGGATCAAGTGGATGTTTTAAAATTTCACTAAATGACCAAATGTAGTCTTTATTGCGAAGAGCAATCATTTGAAATTGAGGGCCAAGACGTAAAATATTGTAAATAACAAAAGCTAATAAGGAAGAAATAAGGGGTAAATAAATAGTCTTAAGGTGTTTTAAATTTAAAACTAAATAAGTTAAACAAGAAAGAACAATAAAATAGATAGCAGGAGATTTAGTTAACCAAGCTAATCCTAAAATTAAACCTAAAATAAGGGCAAAATCAAGACGTCTAAATTTAGCTAAAAGAAAAGAAAATAAAATAGACAAAATACCAAAAAGAGATAAAGTGTTATCGGGTAAAGCTAATCTATCAAAGAAAAAAGAAAAAGGAAGAAAAATATAAATAGTGGCAGCTAAAATACCAAAATAAAAATTTTCTTTGACACATAAGAAAATAAATTTAATTGGATTTTTTTCAGGTTTAAAAAAAGAAATTAAAATACAGGTAACTAAAAAAATCGCCACCATAATTTTAAAACCAGCAAAAACAGAAACTAGACGACCACCTACAAGTGGATCCTGAATAAATTTTAAAGTAGCAGCAATAAACCACATAAAAAGTGGCTGTTTACCATCAGTTTGGGGAATAAATCGAAGAGTATCAACATTTTTAATGATTTGAGACCAACGAATATAAATAGCTTCATCACCAAAAACTGGAATGGCAGTTAAGTTTTGCAATCGACTAAAAAAATAAATGGCAATAAGAATACCAATTAAAAAAAGTCTAAAAATAAAATTATTTTTTTTGATCATAAAGACCTTTAATATCATTACGTTTAACTCTAATAATTTCTTGAACCATTTGTTTCGATTCTTTTGAAAAACGACTATCACCACCTTTAGTAGTACTTAAATCTTCATTTTTCCATTCAACTTCAACTTCTTTAATTTTATTTCCCCATTTTTGAGCCATGAATAACAGTTCAACATCAAAAGCAGAAACTCGCCAACCTTTATTATCGTTTTTATCTTTAAAAAATTGAAGTTCAGGAAATATTTTTTTAGCAAGATCAGTTTTTATAGCTTTAAAACCACATTGAGTATCTATAAGATTAGGAAGTAAAACTAAACGTCGACCAATTAAAAAAATTCCCGACATTAATTTTCTAATTAAAGAATTACCTTCACGAGAGATTCCTCGAGATCCAATAACAACATCAAAACCTTGATCAAAATAAGGTAAAAGTTTGAGAGATTCTTTGAGAGGGGTAGATTGATCCATATCAGTAAAAAGAACAATAGGGTACTTAGCTTCTTTTATACCGCCCCAAACAGCTGATGGTTTACCACCATGGGGTAAGTCTAAAACCCGAAAATTTTTGTGTTTTGAAACAAATTCTTTAACTAAATTAAGACTATTATCGGTAGATTCATCATTACAAATAAGTACTTCCCAAGAAAAGTGTTGCTTTGTCAAAAACCCGTAAACATCGTTTAAAACACCTTTCTCGAGGTTATTTTCTTCGTTGTAACAAGGTATAACAATAGATAATCCTTTATTCATAAGTTTATTTTAAACTATTTTGACTGGTTTGAGTGTGAACTAACTTAAAAATTTTAATATCATTTATTTCCCATTGAGAATCGATTTTAGCCCAACCAAAAGCAGCAACATTATATTCTGGATTATTGATAGGATTACAATCAATTTGAAAAGGAACACAAACAACAAAAAGTTGATCAGTCAGTTTGTCTTTAATTTCAAAATAATTTTTATTTTCAATTAAATAATAGGAAAATCCCCAGCCCATTTTTGATAATAAAGCGAAATTAAAATCTTGGTTATTAGAATTAGAAACAATTAAATTAGCAACTTGTTGGGTTGTTCTTAATTGATAGTTTGGTTGCCAACGAAAAGGATTTTCAAGAAAAGAAAAAATAGTGATACTTATTAATAATAAAATTCCAAAAAATTTATATTTAGAAATAAGAAAACCAACGAGTAAAAAGGCAACAGGGAATAAAAAACCAAAATAATGATTATAAATATGTTGTTTATATAGAGCTAGGGCAACTATTCCAGACAAAAACCAAAAGAAAACATACCAAAAAGTGGGTTTTTGGGTTTTAAATTTAACTAGGGTTAAAAATAAAAAAAGAGCAAAGACAATACTGACTACTAATCCAAAAGTTTCGTTTCTACCAGCCAAAAGACTAGTATTAACTTGATTAAATAGAGCCGGAAATTTAGGAATAGCTTTGTAGAGTTTAATATTAACTGTAGTTTCTCGTTGAGTGAAGAAAGTTAATAATGCCTTACTATTTTGACCGTTATGTTTGATATCAAAAAGAACTTGAGGAGTTAGAGATAAAATAAACACAAAAACAGCAAAAAAAGTATTGATTAAAAGTGGCTTAAGTTGGGGAGATTTTTGTTTTATAAATTTATAAAGATTAAAAAGCCAATATAGACCAACAAAAGGTAAAAGAGCTAAACCAAGATAGTGACTATTCATAACCATGACAAATGATAATGAAGCAAAAATCAAATATTTATATTTTTTGGTTCTAAAACTTTCGAAGAAAAAATAAATGAAAAGTAGACTAAACAATGGCATTATATTGGGATTCCAAATAAAATTGGAATATCTAATAGCAACTGGAGAAATAGCAAAAATAAAAGCAGAAATAAGACCAGTTGACTGGTTAAACCATTTTTTACCGATAAAATAGACTAAATAAACAGTAAATATATTTATTAAAGCAATAAAAATAGCTGGACCAATAGGATTAAAATTAGTTAAAAGTAGGGCTGGAGCAATTAAATAATAGAAGAATGGACCAAGATACATATTTCCAATACTGGTTTGAGGACCAATAAAAAACAAATTACCATGTTTTAAAAAATCTCGAATTATTAAGACATCTCGGCCTTGATCACCCAAGAATTCCATATAATCACCTATTTTATAAAGGCGTAAAAACGAAGCTAATAAAAGAATTAATATTAGAAGCCAATTATTTTTTAAAAATTTTTTAAGCACGTTTGAAATTAATTTTAAACCAAAGATTAAAAAGATCGGAAAAACTTTTAATAATAACTTTTAAACTTCTACCAGTAGCTTTACCTTCAACTCGAGGATAATGATGAACTCCAATTTCGCTAATTTTAAATCCAGCCTTTTTAGATTTAATTAAAAATTCACTGCTAATGAAAGCTCCCCTTTCAGCTTCAAGTTTAGGAATAGTATCTACAACCTTTTTGTTGATTAATTTAAAACCACAGTCAATATCGGTAACATGAAGACCAAAAAGAATAAAAACAATTAATTCCCATATTTTAGAAGTAATAATAGCCATTTTAGAAACTTGACGAGCTAAATAATAGCCAATAACAATATCTGATTTGGTTTTTTGTTGGTTTTCAATAAACTTAGTAATCTCAGTAAAATCAAATTGACCATCAGAGTCAGTAAAGGCAATCCATTGATATTTAGCATTGTAAAGACCACTTTTAAGGGCAGCACCGTAGCCACGATTAGGATTATGAGTAATAATGTTGATTTGGGAAGGATAATCTTTTTTAATTTTTTCTAAAACTTTGGCAGTATTATCTTTAGAACCATCATTAATTAAAATAATTTCCCATTTAGTAGCAATTTCTTTGAGCACAGGAATAGTTTTATCAATAGTATTTTTAATATTTTTTTCTTCGTTGTAGCAAGGAAAAAAGACGGATAACTCATTAATTAAAAATTGTTTCATACTATAAAGAGTATAGCCAATAATGGTCATTTTGGGAACAGATACAAATTTACTTGACAAATCGATAAATAGTTTATATAATGTCCTATAATTATTTATTAATATAATTTATGAAACAGGTGGAATACAAAAAAATGAACATCGGATTGGTACTTTCTATTTTCGGAGTCCTTGCTGGGTTTTTAATCAAACCAAACTTTGTTATGGCTGATTCTTATTCTAGTGATGATAACCAAAAAATAATTTCAGTTGACAAAAAATTAAGATCTATTCACGATTCTGAATATGTTGATAATATTTCTAGTTCAACTAAAGTTTTTTATCAAGATGATGTTATTGAATTTCAAATTCAAGTAACTAATACTGGTGACAGTAATTTAAAAAATATCAAAGTAACTGATAATTTACCTCCATTTTTAAAATTAATCTTCTTTCCTGGTACATATAATAGTACCGATAATAAGGTTGAATGGACTATAGATGAACTTAATGCTGGTCATTCTCAAAAATTTTTAATTAGAGCCAAAATTGATAATGCTAAAAACATTAAAACTTTAACTAAAGAAACTAATGTAACTTCTGTTAGAGTTGATGAACTTGGTGAAAAAGATGATGCTAGTTACTTTATTGCTGGTGGTGTATCAATACCAAATACCGGTAGTAATAATTTACCTATTAAAACAGGTATCGTGATTACTTTAGGTTTGGCTGGTATTTTCGTAAGAAAATATGTAAGAGGATACTAAAACAAAACCCCTCTGTCCCGATGGACATCGGGACATCTCCCCTTGAAGAATGGGAGACATAAAAAAAACAATTAAAATCCCCTGCTGAAAAGTAGGGGATTTTTAGTTACCACATTAAACGCATACTTCGAATTAATCTAGTTGAATAATTATCATTAAGATTTTGATCTGGACCATACCAAGGATCATGAATTTTATAATTACCATTACTACCTCCAATTATGACAACAAAATGTGTACCCCCAAATGCTGCAAGTTCAACAATTACATAATGATTAGCTTTTAATTCTGAATCAATAACAGATGAACTATATCCTCCTTTGTAATTGTTTTGTAATTTATTTATTAAAACTTTAGAATAAATATCAAAATTATTTGGATCAGCAGCAATTGATGAAGGAGAAATTCTTTGGCCTTTTTTTGCAAGAACAATAGCGTAACTACTAATTGCACAACCTATTCTTCCTATTGTGTCTAATCTATCGTTTGAATTATTTATAATTTGATTACACCATATTCCATCTCTTTGCGAATAAAAATTTCCATCACTACCAGTTGACTGACCTGGAGCGATACAGCTTTCTCCATCGGCACCATTAGAAAAGTTTCTAAGGGATGCTAATTGTCTTTGAGCATCTAATAATCGTCTTTGATATTCTTTTTCATCATTTTTTGTAACTGCTAATAATTTATCTTTGGCTATTTTTTGATTATTAAGGGAGATTTTTTGGGAAGCAAGGGTTTTTTGTAAAGCTTCTAACTCGGTTTGTTTTTGGGCTTTGGCAGTTTTTTGAATATCGTAATTAGTCCTGATAGTTTCCATATCAATAAGACTGGTTTGACTGTTCTTTTGGACAGAAGTGACATAACGTTGCTGCTCTAAAAAAGTATTAAGATTGGAAGAAAATAAAAAAGCAAAGGCAGGAATTCTTTTTTGAAGTTTATAATTTTGAACAGTTTGATGAATATAAGCAACAGAAAGCTGATTAATCTGAATTTCTAATTTACCGATTTCAACGTCAAGACTGGCAATTTCTTTTTCTAATATCTTTATAGAATTTTCTGTTTGAGTAATCTTTAAAAGGGTTAGTTGATATTGAGAATCAAGTAATTTTATTTGATTAGCTAAAGTATTTTTGGCTTTACCTAACTCATTTAATTTTTTAATATATTCTTCGATCTGAGTATTAAGTTCATCAGCACTTTGGCTATATAAAAATTGGGGCTTTAAAATAAAAACACCAGCTATGAGAATAAATAAAAAAACAATTTTTTTAATCATCGGACTACTTTAAAATTTAATATATCTTTTGACACCAATCCAACTAGCTAGAAGTCCAATAAAACTACCAAAAAACATTTCTGAAAGTAAAACTAAACCAAAAAAAGTAAAATCAGCATCAATAAAAATAACTGGTTGGAAAAAAGAATTAATAGATGAACGTAATATAAGAGTAATAATAAAACTTAAGATAGCCCCAATAAAACTACCACAAATTCCATAAAAAGCACCCTCTAACAAAAAAGGTTTTTTGACATAAAAATTGGAAGCACCAAGAAGACGACTAATACGAATTTCATCTTTGCGATTAGTAATTTTCATGGCAACAATGGTAGAAATAGTAAAAAATCCAATTAAACCAACAATAAACGTAACAATCAAACCAATTTTACGAATGGCATTAGTCCAATCAAGAAGAGAATTAATAATATCTTTTTGATAAATTATTTCATCGATAACATCAGTTCTGGTAGCATAATTCTGATAAATCTTTTCTAATGTTTTTGGATCAGAAACAGTGACTTCAAAAGAGGCAGGTAAAATACTAGCAGTAACCATTTCAGTAAGCATGGGGTTATTTTTGTTTTCTTGTTTATAAATTTCAAGAGCTTTATCTTTGGAAATAAATTTTATCTCTTTAATGTTTTGATAAGAAGCTAATTCTTTTTGTAAATTACTAGTTGCAGTTTGATCAAGACTATCTTTAAGAAAAAGAGTTATTTCTGGTTTAGTTTCAAAATAAACTAAAACTCGATATAAACCAGAATTAGTTGTAATAAAAACGGTAATAATAAAAAAACTAAAAATCATAACTAACAAAGCAATAAGGCTTTGAAAAGGAGATCGGCGAAGATGGTGCCAGGTATTTTTAATGGCGGTCATGTTTTTTTGAATGAATATTTTTTTCAGAAGTTTTTTTAGTTTCTTGATTTTGGACTTGACCATCTTTAATTTCTATCTGCCGTTTATTGAGTGAATCAACAATTTCGTAATTGTGAGTAGTCATAATAATAGTGGTGTTATTTTTTTCATTGATATCTTTGAGAAGTTTAACTAAGTTCCAAGAATTTTCTGGAT
>JBAYMA010000028.1:0-7471 GCA_041663805.1 Candidatus Shapirobacteria bacterium
ATATGGTGAAGCACATGAATTTTTACTTTTCTATTGGCCTTTGAATCCACAAAAATATCAAACAGAGGTTAAAGATTGGAATTATCATACCAATTGGTATTGGGTTGATGGTTTTGATAAATTCAAATTTCTAAATGACTGGGAGATAAAAGATCTGACTAAAAATATAGCCAAAGACCAAAAAACCCTTTTAATTACTTCTCCTAACAACTACAATCAAGAGAATACTAAATTAATCCAAACTATTAAATTTTTAGATCAAAAACCAGCTTTCCAAATTTTAGAAATAAAACCATGACTATAAAAAAAATATTTTTAATATTAATTATTATTTCTCCTATATTTTGGTGGCAATTTTTAGCTAAACCAAATAAAATTTTTCAAGAATATAAACAAATTCCTTTATTTATAAAAAATAAAGTTTCTTCTATCTTTAAAAATACTCAATATATTGCTGAATTTAGATGGAACGATGCTACCAAAGACAATCGTCCTATTGCTGCCAGATTTTTTTATAACAAGTCTCAACTTATAGTTGGCGAATCTATTATTTATTTAAATAACCTCAATCCTCGTTTTTATTTTCAATCTGGTAGTGGTCAACCAGATTCGCCACCACAAATTGAACCAATAGCTATTCTACTTTTACCAATTTCATTTATGGGTATTTTTCGACTTATTAAAAACAAAAAATTTAAAATAATTTTTGTTGGATTAATTTTTTGTTTTTTTGGATATATTACTGGTCAAATTAATTTTTATTTTTTCTTTTCTACCGCTCTTTTTTATCTTTATACCAGTGCTTATGAAATTTCTTTCTGGACAAAAAAAACTCAACGTATCTTTTTTAGCATACTAATTATTTATAGTCTTTTTTTATTTTTTCGAGTTAATCTAATTTTTAGATGATAAAAAAATATTTTTTATTTATATTATTTTTAGTTGGAGTTCTTTTCAGATTTTGGCAACTAACCAAATATCCAGTCAGTCTTTCTATGGATGAAACCGCTATTGCCTACAACGCCTACTCTATTCTTAAAACTGGTAAAGATGAGTGGGGAGAAAAATTACCTTTAGCTTTCCGTTCTGCTGGTGACTATAAACCTCCAGTTAATGTTTATTTAACTGTTCCTTTTATTGCCTTATTTGGTCTTACTGAATTTTCAGCTAGATTACCATCAGCTCTTTTTGGTTCTCTAACTATTATTTTTCTAGTTTTACTTTTAATTAAACTAAAAATAAATCCAAAAGCTGCTTATTTTGCTGGTTTTTGGTTAAGTATATTGCCGTGGCATATTCATTTTTCTAGAGCTAGTTTTGAAGCTATAACAGCTTTATTTTTTCTCATTACCGGAACTTATTTTTTTATCTCTTGGATTGAAAAAACTAAAATTTGGCAACTTTTATCTTTTATTGTTTGTTTTAGTTTGTCTGTCTGGGCTTATCATGCCGAAAGACTATTTGTCCCTATTTTTGTAGTTGGACTTATCTTTTTTTATCGTAAACAAATAAATCTTTCAAAAATTAAAAATCAAATTTTTATTGGTCTTTTAACTCTTAGTATTTTTGCTATTCCTTTTATAAAATTAACTTTTTTTACTCCAACTATTATAGCCAGAGCTTCATCAACTTCAATTTTTCGAGAGACAACTCTAAGTAACACTCTTCATAATGGAACTTATTTAAATACCAAAGAATTTATTTTAAATAATGATGTTTATATTATCTTTCGTCATTGGTTAGGCAAATATCTTAATTATTTTAATGTTGAATTTATTTTTTGGAATGGAATGCAATTTACTCAACTAGGTTATCCTAATGTTGGACTTTTATATTTAGTTGATTTACCTATTTTTCTTCTTGGTATTTGGTTTTTGTTAAAAAGTAAAAATAAATTACTAAAACAAATTGTCTTATTTAGTTTTCTTTTAGGGCCACTTCCAGCCTCTTTTACTATGAATGAACAACATCCTTTAAGAGCTTTAGTTTGGATTCCTTCATTCGCTATTATTATGGCTAGTGGTTTTGAACAAGTTTTAAAATTAAAAATTAAGAAATTATTTTTAATTATTTATTTTATTCTTCTTACTGTAAATATTTTTTATTTTATTGATATTTATAAATATCAATCTCCTAAACATTTTTCTGAATATTGGCAATATGGTTACAAGGAGATTGCTCAATATGCTTGTCAAAACAAAGATAAATATGATGAGATTATTATTTCTGAAACCTTTGGTAGTTATGGCCCTCTCAATACTGGTTTACCTTATCTCTATGTCTTATTTTATTGTCAATCCGATCCTCAAAAATTTATAGAAACAAAATCAATCGACAAATTTTCTTTTCACCGAATTACTTGGAGTGTCGATTCGGAAAAACCTAATAGACTTCTTATTGCTGCTCCTTGGGATTTTTTGGATACTAAAATTCCCGAAGATCAAATAGTTAAAAAAATAAATTTTCTAAACGATAAAACAGGTTTCTTATTTGTCTCAACTAAAACCAATGATCAAAAAAAATAAAATTTTATTATCATTAATTCTAATTTTTTTGATGGCCTTCTTTATTAGAATTACTTTTTACAAAACTACCCCATTACTTTGGGATGAAGCGGCTCTTGGTTACAATGCTTATTCTATTTTAAACACTGGTAAGGACGAATATAGTAAAACATTACCCTTAATTTTCAAATCATTTGGGGATTATAAACCAGGATTTTATGTTTATTTAAGTCTTCCATTTATAAAATTATTTGGACTAAGTGAATTATCTATTAGATTACCTTCTATATTAATTGGTTCACTCATTCCTATATTACTGTTTTTTCTTATTAAAGAAATTAACTCCAAAGCTCACAAAACTGCTATTTTAGCCGCCATTGTAACTGTTTTTAATCCTTATAATATTCATTTTAGTCGGGGATCTTGGGAAACCAATATTCTTACTTTTGAATTAATTTTAGCTAGTTGGCTTTTTTTTAAATTTATCAATTCTAAAAAATCAAAATTTTTATTTTTATCAGCTATAGTTTTTGGAACTACTCTTTTTACTTATCAAGCTGCAAAAATGATCAGTTTATTTCTTATTATTAATTTAATTTTAATCAATTTAAAATCAATCAATTTTAAAAAACTATTTTTAAGTTTTGTTATACCTTTAGGTATTTTTTCTATTCCAATTATTTATGGATTATTTTTTAACAGCAATGCCAACCGTCTCCAAGTTGTTAGTCTTTTTTCCTATCCTCGATCAGAGACCGAAACCCAATTAATAATTAGTGAAACCAATAAAGTTGATTATCAAATATTTCATAATCGAACTGTCTTTTTTTTGAGAAATTTTTTCTCTCGTTATTTTAATCATTTTTCTACTCGATTTTTAGCCTTCGAAGGAGATTGGCAAAATGCTCGACATTCAGCTCCTTACATTGGAGTTATTTTATATCCTAGTTTAATATTCCTAATATTAGGCATATTTGTCGCTTTAACGAAAATTAAATTAGACAAATTAAACTTATTTTTTGTCCTTTGGCTCTTAGTTGCTCCGCTTCCAGCTGCTTTTACTCGAGATGCTGTCCAATCAGTTAGAGCTATGTCTCTTTCTATTCCTTTAGTTTATTTTATTGCTCTAGGTCTATTTTTTATTTTTGAAAGATATAAAAGTAAAATTCTCCGTATTTTTATTTGTGGAATTTATTTAATTTCATTTCTTTATTATGGTGATCTTTACCTTAATCATATGGTAATTAAAAGTCCAATTGATTTTCTTTATGGTTATCGTCAAGCTATGGACTATGTTATTAAAAATAAAGACAAATTTAATCAAATTTATATTACTGATTATTATGGACAACCGTATATCTTTTATTTGTTCTATTCTTCTTATCCTCCTCAAAATTATCAAAACCAAGCCAAACTTGATGATGCTTCTTTAGATACTGGTAAGGTTAAAATTATTGACAATATTCATTTTGAAACCGCTCAATATTCTTTTATTAAAGATCATCCTGGGACATTGGGAATTTTTTCTCAAGAAGAAATTTACCGACAAGGAATTGACCAAAAACCAGATTTTAAAAATTTTATTCCATTAAGTCCAATTGGTAATATTTCTACTTTTTATGCTTATGAAAATCTATAATAAATTTCTAATTATTTTTATCCTTTTGATTGCTTTTGTTATCAGATTTATTAATATTGATTCTACTCCAGCTCTTAATCCAGATGAAGCAGCTTTAGGTTACAATGCTTATTCACTCATTTTAACTGGTAAAGATGAACATGGAATTTCTTGGCCAATTCACTTTAAATCTTTTGGTGATTTTAAACCAGGTGGTTACGTTTATTTAGCTATTCCTTTTGTCAAAATTTTAGGCCTGACTCCATTAGCTGTTCGTTTGCCAAATTTAATTCTTTCAATTTTAACTATTTTATTTTTATATAAATTAATTTTATTACTCTCAAAAAATAATAAATTATCTCTTTTAACTGCTGCTGTTTTAACTTTTTCCCCTTGGCATATCCACTTTAGTCGAGGTGCATGGGAATCGCAAACAGCCTTAACCTTAATAGTTATTGGAACTTATTTTTTCTTCAAATCAATTCAAAAAAAGTTTTTATTAAACTTTTTTCTTTTTGTTTTATTCTATGTTGCCTCACTCTATGTTTATCATTCTGCCCGTATAATTGCCCCACTTTTAGCTCTTAGTTTATGTATTTTATATTTTAAATTTTTACTAAAAAAAATACCTAAAGTTTTATTGCCAATTTTATTTGCTACTTTATTAGCTATTCCTGTGGTTATTTCTTTTCTACACAATGGTGGAACAACTCGTTTTGGCGGTGTTGGTCTTACTGCTGATCAAGGCCCAATTTGGAGATCAAATGAACTAATTAATGAACATCAAAATACTCAACTAATCACTCGAATTATTCATAATAAAAGAATTCTTTATTTTATTTCTTGGTCTCAAAAGTATACTTCCCATTTTGATTTAAATTTTTTAACTATTAGTGGAGACGAAGTTCCTCGTTCCAAAATTCCTGAAATGGGTCAAATTTATTTATTTGAATTACCATTTTTAATTTTAGGTATTATTTTTATTATAAATACCAAACTCTTTTCTAAAAAAGCTAAAATATTTACCTTTCTCTTTTTGTTTATTGCTCCACTTGCTTCATCTCTTACTTTTCAAGCCCCATCAGCTCTTCGTAGTTTACCTTTAACTATTCCTTTATCTATTTTTATTAGTTCTGGTATTTTTTATTCCTTTATTTTACTCAAAAAGTTTTATAAACCACTTTTAATAATTTTAATTTTAGGTTATTTATATTCAGTTTCTTATTATATTGATTCTTATTTTTTCCACTACTCCCAACGTTATCCTTTTGCTTGGCAATACGAATTTGACAAATTGGTTCCATATTTAGAAACTCAAAAAAATCAATATCAAAATATTTATATTACTAATAAATATGATCAACCTTATATTCTATTTTTGTTTTATTCTCAATATCCCCCTCAAAAAATTCAATCCCAAATAAAATTAAGCCAACCTGATAATTTTGGATTTTCTACTGTCTTAAACTATGATAACTATCATTTTGGTAAAATTGAGTGGGATAATGTTCCTGTTAATTCTTTAGTTGTTGCCAGTGATGAAGAAATTCCTGCTCAACCAGAAAAAATTATTAATTTTCCCAACAGTCAACCAGCTTTTAAAATTTACAAAAAATAATGAAAAATAAATCAACTATTTCTGTTGCTATTGCCACTTATAATGAAGAAAATAACATTCAGCGTTGTTTAGAAGCCGTTAATGATTGGGTTGATGAAATTGTTATTGCTGATGGTAGTTCTCAAGACAAAACTATTGAAATTGCTTCCAAATTTAAAAAAGTAAAAATTATCAAAACTACCAACAAACCAATGTTTCATCTTAATAAAAACATTGCCATTGATGGTTGTAAAAGTGATTGGATTCTTCAACTTGATGCTGATGAAATTGTTACCAAAGAACTCAAAGAAGAAATTTTAAATATTGCTCAAAAAGATCCATCAGATATTAAAGAAAACGGTTTTTGGGTTCCTCGTAAAAATTATTTTTTAGGTGCTTTTCTCAAAAAAGGTGGGCAGTATCCTGATCCAACTATTAGATTTTATAAAAATGGTAAAGGTCGTCTTCCTTGTGTTGATGTTCATGAACAAGCCAAAATTGAAGGTTTAGTTGGCTGGCTTAAAAATGATTTAGAACACTATGCTGATACTTCTTTTTCTCTTTATTTACTTCGAGCCAATCGTTACACCACTCTTTTAGCTAAAGAACTCCAGGAAAAAAAGGTCAAAATTAGTGGATTTAGTTTTTTAAATTACTATTTATTTAAACCTCTATGGTGGTTTTTACTTACTTTCTTTCGTCACAAAGGTTTTTATGATGGCTTTCCTGGTTTTGTTTTTTCTTTTTATTCGGCTCTTAGATTTCCTATTTGTTATACCAAGTATTGGGAACTTCAAAAAACCAATCGTCAAATTAATTTAAAAGCTGATTGGGATAAAAAATAATGCCAAAAATAGCTATTGATATTTCTCCTATTTATGATGGTAATTCAGTCAGGGGAGTTGGATATTATACCGACAATTTAGTCAAATCTTTGCAACAAGAAATAAAAATTAATCCAGATTATAAAAATTGGTCTATTAAATTAATTAAAAAAACGACTTCTATTAAATCAGGTAAATATGATTTAGTTCATTATCCTTTTTTTGATCCATTTAAATTAACTCTATTATTAGACAAATATATTCCGACTGTGGTTACTGTCCACGACCTAATTCCTCTTCAATTTAAAACCCATTTTCCAGTTGGTATTAAAGGTAATCTAAAATGGTTAATTCAAAAATCTAAATTAAAAAAAGTTTCCAAAATAATTACTGTTTCCAACTATTCTAAAAATGTTATTAATCAAATTATTAAATATCCTTTATCTAATATTTTTACTACTCATTTAGCCGCTGATTCATCATTTAAAGTAATTAATTCTTCAAAAGAATTACAATTTATCAAAGATAAATATCATTTACCAAATAAATTTGTCCTATTTATAGGTGATATTAATTGGAATAAAAATATTCCTAATTTAGTTAAGGCTTGTCTTAAATTTAAATATCCATTAGTTATTGTTGGTTCTTCTGCTACTAGTAAAAACATTCCCAATCATCCATGGACTAAAGATATTCGTTGGCTCCAATCATTAAATTCACCCGATTTGATTTTTACTGGTTTTGTTCCAAATGAAGAATTATCTTATTTATATAATTTAGCCACTGTTTACTGTCAACCATCATTCGCTGAAGGTTTTGGATTACCTCTTATTCAAGCTATGCAATCTGGTTGTCCAGTAGCTTTTAGTCAAGATAGTTGTCTTCCAGAGATTATGGATAATTCTGGTATTAGTTTTAATCCTAATTC
>JBAYMA010000029.1:0-7413 GCA_041663805.1 Candidatus Shapirobacteria bacterium
CACTGTCTCACTATGACTGCTACTCCAATTCCTCGAACTATCAGTTTAACTATGTTAGGCAATCTTGATCTTTCTATCATCGATACTTTACCTAAATATCGACTTCCCATAAAAACCTTTTTAGTTCCTGAAAATAAAATTACCGACTGTTATGGTTGGATTCAAAATCAAATAATTGAAACTAAATGCCAAGCCTTTATTGTTTGTCCTTTTATTGAAATTTCCGAAACTATGGCTAGTGTTAAATCAGCTGTCCAAGAATTTGAGACCCTTTCAAAACAAATTTTTCCAAAACTAAAATTAGCCTTAATTCACGGCAAAATGAAACCAAAAGACAAAGAAAAAATTATTTCTGATTTTCAAAAAAATAAAATTAATATTTTAGTTACCACTCCCATTATTGAAGTCGGTATCGATATTCCTAATGCTTCAATTATGATTATTCAATCAAGTGATCGCTTTGGTCTAGCCCAACTTCATCAACTCCGCGGCCGAATTGGCCGAGGACATTTACAAAGTTTTTGTTATCTTTTTTCTGAAAGCACCAATGATAAATCTCAAAACCGACTTAAATTTTTAGCCAAAAATACTAACGGTTTAAAAATTGCCGAATATGATCTTAAAACTAGGGGACCGGGTGAAACTTTCTCCATTATTCAACATGGTTTTCCTTCTCTAAAATTAGCCAATCTTTCCGACTTAGATCTAATAAATTTAGGTCAAAAAATTATGACCGATTTAATTAAAATTCCTAAATTTAATCTAGAATCTATAATTTCCGAACCCCTTCAAATAGAAAATGTAATTAATAATTAAATTCTTCCCATTTTTTTTCTTTTTCTGTTAAAATACTCCCATGACAGCACTACCTAAACATTGGCCTTCTAGTCGTCGTCAAGGACGTCGCCGTGCCACCCAATCAGGACCCAAATTAATTAAACCAATAATTTGTAAAAATTGTGGCCAACCAAAAATGGTCGGTTTTCAGTGTCCTAATTGTAAACAGTGAAAAACAAATTTGACCCCCGTCATTTAAAAAGAATTAAAAATGTTCAAGCTTTATTTGCTTGGAGTTGTGGCAATCCTAGTCTCAAAACTGAAGATACTGACGATATAATTAAAACTATTCCTAAAATTGACCAAATTATTATTGAAAATGCCCCTAAATGGCCCATCGACAAAATTAATAAGGTTGACTTAAATGTTCTTCGATATGCTTTTTGGGAACTTTTTTATTTAAAAAAGAATCCTGAAAAAGTAATTATTGACGAAGTTATTGAAATAGCTAAAGAATATGGCACCGAAACTAGTTCCAGTTTTGTTAATGGAGTTATTGGCAGTGCCCTCAAAAAAAATGAATCCACTACTTGAAGAGTTACAAAAATTAATTAATTTCCAATTTAAAGATATTAAAAAGCTTAATCAAGCTCTAGTTCATCGATCTTTTTTAAATGAAAAAGGTAAAGGTATTACTGAATCCAATGAACGTTATGAATTTTTGGGCGATGCTATTTTAGAACTTTGGATTTCCGATCGATTATTCAATAAATTTTCCAAATTTGATGAAGGTAAACTCACCAATCTTCGGGCTCTAGTTGTTTGTACTCAAAATTTGGCCAAAATAGCCGAAGAGTTTGATCTTGGCAAATTTATTAATCTATCTCATGGAGAAGAAAAACATGGTGGTAGAAATAACCAATCAATTTTAGCCGATACTTTTGAAGCTATCATTGGCGCCATTTATTTAGATAGTGGTTTAGAATCAACTTTTAAAGTTTTAGATCAACAATTAAATAAAAGTATTGTTCAATTATCTTCTCAAGAAATATATAAAGATCCTAAAAGTATTTTTCAAGAAATTTCCCAATCAAAAAAAGGCGTAACTCCTCACTATAAAACTATTTCCGAATCTGGACCAGACCATAAAAAGGTTTTTGAAGTTGGTGTTTTTATAGAGGATCAGCTTATTGCCACTGGTAAAGGTAATTCCAAACAAAGAGCCGAAGAAGCTGCTTCACTACTAGCTACCAAAATCTTTAATAATTTAGTATAATCTCTACACTATGATCAAAATTAAACTTTCACCTCGAGGTAAAAAACATCAAATTACCTACCGAATTGTTGTCGCTCCAGACAGAAGCAAAATAAATGGCAATTTTATTGATGATTTAGGTTTTTACACTCCTCAAACAAAAACTTTATCTATCGACAAAGAAAAAATGGCCACTTGGGTAAAAAATGGTGCCCAAATTACCTTTGGAGTTGATAAACTTTTAAACCCAGATAAATATCCTAAAAAAATCAAAACTAAAAAAGAAGTAAAAACAGAAGTTAAAAAAGAGGTTAAGGCTGAAGAAATTAAGGTTGAAGAAGTTAAAGTAGAAGAAGTTAAGGTTGAAGCTTAAATCATGAATACTATTAACGAAACTCTTAATTTTATTTTAAAAGCTATTGTTCCTGAATCAGATAAAGTTTCTCTTGAAGAACACCAAGAAGGGGAGATGGTTATTTTTGAAATTACCGCTCCAACAGAAATTGTTGGCAGAATAATTGGTAAAGAAGGTAAAATAATCAAATCCATCCGAACAATTTTAAATTTGTCTTTCCCTCAAACCCGATTCTTAATCAAAATTAAGGAGTAAACGGCGTTGTTCTTTCGTATTTTACAAAACTCTTTTCTCCATCTGTTTTATCTGTCTCTGTTGAACTGTTATTTTTTTCGAATTTACTTATAGTAATTAACAATTCTGTTTCTGCTTTGGTTGGTTTTAAATCACTTAAACTCAAATTTCCCGAAACAAAATCCTGATTATTGGGCACATAATAAGAAGAAATTGTTAAATCTAAATCAGAAAAACCAGCTAATGAAGAAATATTAAATTTATCTATAAACAATATTGGCAAACTATTTTCCAATGCTTTAATCAAATCCAAATTTTTATCACTTGGACCAGATAAAACCACATTAATCGGCATTTTAACTGCCACATTCTTCTCAGCCACTTTTAATGTCTGATTTGACTCATCTTTTAATTTTATTGGATTTATAGAAAAACTTTTAATTTGAAAATTATGTTTATCAGCAATATTTCTAATTACTCCCACTAATAAATAAGAATTTTTTTCTTGAAACACTGCACTATCTAAATATTGAGCATCTCTTTTTAATTGTTCTTGATCTATCGATAATAAATAAGCCCTTTTTTCCTGCACTGATTTTATTTGTGAATTCATTGCCTTAATATTTTTACCAAGATCAACTATTTCACTTACCTTAGGAGAAATTACACCAGCTAAAGTAATTAAAAAAACTATTATTACCACTAAAGGTACTAAAAAAACTTTAGTTAAACTAATATCAATTCCAAAAATTTTACCGGAAAAGAATTTTATTTTATTTTTCATCTTAAATTTACCTCCATTACAAATTTCCATTTTGATGGAGATGGTTTAACTTCTACTAGTTCTGCACTAATTAAAGAATCAACCAATCCTTTTCCTATATTATCTATTTTATTTTCTACTTCATCCATATCCCGACCATTATCTACACTTCCATCTATCGTAAATTTTTTATTACCATTAATTTCCAAATTTTCTATTTTAATTTTTTCAGAAAATAAATTTTTAATTATATCCATTGATTCACCATATTCAAATCTCTCACCTAAAATTTTAGACACTATTTTTGCTTCATATCTAATTTTTTGATTTATAGCCATATTTCCTACCAGAGCCTTATATTGAACTAAATTTTTATCATACTTTTTAGTTAATTGATCTAAATTTATTTTAAATATCAAAAAAGTTCCTAAAACAATTAAAATCAAAAGTAACCAAAAACCACCAAAAATCCACAAAAAATTAGTAACTAACCATTTTAAATGAATCTTCTGAGCTTGAAATTTAGCTTCTGATGGTAATAAATTTAAATCACTCATGTCAATCCTCTCATTGCCAATCCCACTGCCAAACTAAATCGGCAACCATCGGTATTAAGATTAATCGATAATTGAACTTTAGTTACATCAATATTAACAAAAGGTTGCATTACTTGAACTTCTATTCCTAATAATTTTGTTAGCTCTTCAGCCAAACCCGGCAAATTTGCTCCACCACCACTCAAGACCAATAATTCCACTGATTTTCCACCATTATCCTCCATAAATAAAGCCATCGCTTTTCTTACTTCTTCAGCAATACTATTAAAAACCGGCATGGTTGCTGATCTAATTTTACCCTCAAGTTCGGCTTCTTTTATTCCATAAGCCTTTTTATATTCTTCAGCTGAAGCCATATCTAAACCCAATCCTAAAGATACTGCTCTAGTTAATGATTCACCTCCCACTGGTAAAGATCTAGCAAAATAAACATTACCTTTATTCATATTAAAAATATCTGAATATTTTTCTCCCAAATCCAAAACTATAATTCTTTCCACTGTTTTAATTCCATTTTTAACTATTCTTCTCAAGGCTACTGATGGCGATTCCAAAGCCACCAATTCCAACCCCAAAGATTTAAACATTTTTATATAACTTTGAATCAAATCATTTCTAGCTGCAATTACAAAAACTGTCAATCTACCGGCATCATCTTTTTCTACTACTTCATAATCTATTGATACTTCTTCCAAAGGGTAGGGGACAAAAGTCTCTGCTTCAAATTTTAAAGCATCCATTATTTCCGAATCTTTTAAAGGTGGTAATCTTACCAATCTACTAATAACCTCACTTTCAGGCAAATCTACAACTACTTGCTTTGTTTTTATCTTCAAATCATTTAACAAAAGTTTTAATGCTTCAGCTATTTCACTAAAATATTTACTTTTATCCTCATCTGTTTTTACTTCCATTTTAGGAGTTTGAGTTTCACCTATATTTTCCAACACCAATCCAGTATCATTTTTTAAAATAGAAATTAATTTAATTGTATTCTGTCCAATATCTATACCTAAAACATCACTCATTCTTTAAGTATATATAGTTTCTCTCACCGACTCAATACATCACCACCAGCAGTTATTGCTTCTAACATAAATGTTGGAACTTGATATTTATTTATTACCCTAACTACGGTATTAACACTACCTACTTGACCAGTCGAACTAATTTCCTCTCCTTGAACTGGAAAAGGCACTGGCCCTGTTAAAATTATTTTTGTTTGAAAACCAACTGGTGTTACTGCTACTAAAATTGGTATATTACCACCGCCAACAGCAAAATTTCTAATACATCTATTACTAGTAGTCTGATAACTTCGACTAACATTAAAATTAATTCCATTTTTATAAAAATAATCAATTTTAAAATTACCATCACCAGTAGGGGAACAAATGTCTATCGTGGTTCCAGAATAATAAATACTTGTCGATAATCCATCATTAGTAGTATTATCATGTCCCACCAACCAAAAAACTTCTGTACTACCTTCAACTGCTATTCCATCTGAAACCAAACTACTACCACCACCAATATTAGTTATATTCAAATTTGCTAAAGAAGATGTTCCAACATCAAACGTATATTGAGTTGAACCAGTTCCTAAATAGTAATCCACTCCCGATTCTGCCATATTAAAAGCTTTTTTAAGTAATTCCTGATCAGTATCTATTTTTGTTTCCACTGTGGCCTGTCTAGAAGCCGACAAACCCAATGTTAATACTAAAGCCGACACTAACATCACAATCAACACTACCTGTCCTGACTGTCCTCTAAAGGACTTATTTTTCTTTATTAATTTGTTTTCCATCTAGTTACCCTCTTGTTCACTTCTTTGGGAAGTTTAAACAATAAACCCGGATTATAATTTACCACCACTGCCGGATTTCTATTATTATTAATTTTATTCGTATGACCCAAGAAATTTACATCATTAGCCGCAAAAACCATCCCATTAATAATTAAAGAAGTATTTCCTGGAACTAATCCATTCAAACTCACATTTTCTCCTACCAAAATTCCATTGATAGGGTTAGCTGTTGGACTAATATTAATATCTCCTTTTGCAATTAACATCAAAAAATTAACAGTAGTAATTGGCTCATCGATAGTCAAATTACCACTAACAAAAGTAATTCCATTAGTTCCAATATTATTTTTAATATCACTCCAATTTTTATCACCACTAAATGTTGTCCCTATATTTCTATTAATAAAATATTGTTTATAAAAATAATCATAATTATATTCCGTCTTAGACAATTTTTTACTATTAAAAAGCTGATCTGTATTTCCCGTCAAAAGTGATTTATTAGTAGTATTAATTACTCCTCCAGCAAAAACCAAACCCTTACCTCCAAGTGTATTGGCAATAGAAACATTTGGACTACAAGTCACTCCACTACAAGTCACCGGCACATAATCAGTCACATTTCCATTAGCTATAACTCCACCACCTTTTGCCTGAAACCAAGCTTCTTGATTAATGGTAGCTGAAAAATCAATCAATAAACTGGGATTATCTGCATAAGGATCAATTACCGATTCAATACTAAAAGATCCCATATCTTGACTACAATTAGTTCCATTTAACCTCATATCTATGGTGTTTGTATCTACTGAAATATCGTCATTAAAATCAGCGGCATAAGATCTATTAGTTCCATAAACAAAACTACTCTGACCGGTATATGTTGCCATTGATGAATTTACACTAGTATTAATCGAATTACCTGATCCATATTCATTAAATGATAGGGAAGTAAAATTAGCATCACTAGCCGAATTTGAAAAACCAATACTTGGACAAGATAAACCACCTGAACCATCATACATTGTTCCTGTCACTGGCACATTACAATTCCACACTTTAAAATCTCTCAATGTATCAATCCAACCACTATTCCCTGGTGGATTATTTACATCATTAATCAAAACTTCTACATTGTAAGTTCCTGGACTAATAGTTGTTGTATCAATTGTAAAAGAACTTGATCCATTTGATGACGCTACCAGTGGTGTTGTAAATATACTTCCTGCACTAGATCTAAACCTCAACTGCATTGTTCCAATATCACTCACTCCCTGTGCATCATTAGCAGTAACCACCCATCTAATAGTTTTTGTTGGAAATCTAACATCACAAATTTGGTTTCGACTGCCAGTATCAGCCGTCACTAAAACATTATTTGAGTTATATAAATTAATAGTTGAAAAAGTTGGTACTGTATCTCGAATTGCCGCACAACTAGCTGTTCCACCACCACCTACTGGACATGTTCCAACTGTTCCAGTACACGTCCAACTATAAGTACTAGTCCCTGTAGTTACTCCAGAAGCTGTTCCTATCGAACACAAACCACTACTTGGAGCTGTAACAAAATTTCCACCATTAGATATTCCACACACTCCATTTGTTCCAGGTGTTCCTACTACAGAATTACCACAAGTAATTTTGTTACCACCCCAACAG
>JBAYMA010000030.1:0-7206 GCA_041663805.1 Candidatus Shapirobacteria bacterium
ATGTTGGCTCTCATATTATTGAGCAACTCATTCAAAAAAATCCCGAAGATAAAATAATTTCTTTGGATAATTATTTTAATGGCAGTAAAGAAAATCATATTGCTGGAGCTGAATATAGAGAAGGTCATACTAAAGATATTGATAAATTAATTCCGGAAACACCAGATGTAGTGTTTCATTTAGGTGAATATGCCCGCATCGCTCCTTCTTTTGATGATGTCGAAAAAGTTTTTGATATGAATACTGTCGGCACTTTTGCTGTGGTTGAATTTTGTCATCAACGCAAAGTTGGTAAATTGGTTTATGCCGCTTCCAGTACTAAATTTGCCACCAACGGTGAAGAGCGCTATGCCAATCCTTACTCTTTTACTAAAGCCAATAATGTCGATTTAATCAACAATTATGGTAAATGGTACAACTTACCTTACGCTATTTGTTATTTTTACAATGCTTATGGACCACGAGAAAATGGTATTGGCAAATATGCCACTTTAATTGCTAAATTTGAACAAAGCTATTTAAAAAATGAACCTTTTACTATTGTAAAACCGGGAACTCAAAAACGTAATTTCACTTATGTTGGCGATTTAGCTCGAGGCATTATTTTAACCGCCGAAAAAGGTAATGGTGATGGTTATACCTTAGGAAATAAAAAAGAATATTCAATTATCGAAATTGCCGAAGCCTTCGGCGGTCCAATCGAATTTAAAGATGGTTATTCTGGTCGAACCGAATCAGGTGAAGCCCCAGATAAAGCTCGTCAAGAACTCGATTGGGATACCACTGTTGATGTAATCGATTACATCAAAGATTTTATTAAAAATAACCCTCGTAATAAATAATGTCCAAAACTTTTCTCGCTGTCAATTTTGGCTGTCGAGTTAATTCAGCCGAAATTAATCAATGGTCTCAAATTTTTATCAACAAAGGTTATCTTCCTACTAAAACAAATCCTGATGTAATTTTAATCAATACTTGTTCTATTACCAAAAAAGGCGAAATTGAATCTCTCGGAAAAATTAGACAACTAAATAAACTCTATCCTAAGGCTAAAATTTATACTACTGGTTGTGCTAATCTTGAAAAAATAAAAGACCTTCCTAATGTTTTTATTTACCAAAATAACCAAAAAGAAGATTTATTAAAAGAATTACAATCATCTTATACCCACAAGATCAAAGACAAATTTAGCCAAACTGATCGTTTTTTATTAAAGATTCAATCTGGTTGCACCCAGTTTTGTTCTTATTGTATTGTTCCTTTCAAACGCCCTAAATTATGGTCTTTAAAAATTAAAGATGCTATTAATACTGTCAATTCTGCTGTACAGAATGGTTACCAAGAAATTATCATTACTGGAGTTAATATCGATGAATATCAATATGATTTTTCTGATCTAATTAAAAACATTCTAGATCAAACTACTATTAAATTAATTAGTTTTGGTTCCATTCCTATTAATTGTATCGACCAAAAATTTATTGATCTTTTTAAGAGTTATCCACATCGACTTTCTAATTTTCTTCATATTCCCATCCAATCCGGTTCCGACAAAATTCTCAAACTTATGCACCGCCCCTACACCGTCAAAGAGATCAAAATTAAATTTAATCAATTAAAAAAACTAATGCCCCGTCTTGTCAAAGAAGGGGATAGAGGAAGATTCAATTTCGGCACTGACATTATCGTCGGTTTCCCCACCGAAACTGATCAAGATTTTCAAGAAACCTTAAATTTATGTCAACAAATTGGTTTTTCTAAAATTCACACTTTCAAATATTCACCTCGTCCTAACACTTTAGCCAAAATACTTCACCAAAAAAATCCCAAAATATCAAAAGAAATTCTCAAATCCCGTTCTCAACAAATCCGTTCTATCTCCCAAAATAAACTTCCATCTCATCAAAAACTTGAAACTTAAACGACACTTCTTGTCCTGGAAATCTAGCATTTTTACCCCAAATATAGGCTTTATTAACATCATCTCTCATCTGATTAGAAATTCTTTTTAAAACTTGATCCAAGGTATGAGTGTTTTTAATAATCAAAGGTTGTAATTTATCAGCCTCGCTGGTTCTATCTTTTTTTAAATAAACTCTTACTAGCCCTAATCCTTGCCAAATTCTTTCTTTAAATTCTTCTATTCCCAAATTTTCATCAACACACATTTTCAAAACTCTTTCTGGAATTTTTTTAATACCATCCGGTTTAGCCAAATCCATTTTAGTAATTATTTCCACTGCCGACATATATTTTCGAGTTTTTACCAAACCATCAATTAATCTATCTACTGTTTCAATTTTTTCACCTAATTGAACAATGGCATTATCCAATCCCATTTCTTTAGCAATATCAGTTATTTCTTCTTTATCAAAAGAATTATATGGATCAATTATTTGCAAAGCCCCTTTATGAGTTCGATGAACCGAAATTTTAGGAGGTCTTACATTTAATCTAATACCCGCATTATAAAGTTCCTGTCCTACCACATTTAACCAATCAACTCGTTGAATATCCGTCATTAATACCACTAAATCAGAAGCTCTAATAACCGAAATTACTTTTCGACCAAAACCTTTATTACCAGCCGCCCCTTCAATAATCCCTGGCAAATCTAAAACTTGAATCCTAACTCCCTTATATTCCATCATTCCTGGCACTACCCCTAGTGTAGTGAAATCATAATTTCCCACTTTTGATTCAGCATTAGTTATTTTGTTTAACAAAGTTGATTTACCTACACTTGGCAATCCTACCAAAACCACTGAAGCATCTCCTGAATGTTTGATAGCATACCCAATTCCACCACCGCCACCTTTATTCATTGGCCCTTCAAGTTCATCCTTAAGTCTGGCTAATTTTGCCTTTAATACCCCATGATGATGCTCACTGGATTTATCATAAGGCGTATCTCGAATTTCCTTCTCAACCCGAGATATCTTCATTTTAATAATTTCTTCTTTAGTCATCTGTTAAAATTAAATACGAAAAAAACAATTTTTTTAATTTTTATGCTGTTTTTTTGGCTATTTTTTAATAGCCCTATTTTAGCATCTGAAAATATTTTTGGCTTGCACCTAACTCAAACACAAGATTTAACTACCGCCAAAGACATAATTAATTCTAATGGTGGTGATTGGGGTTGGGTTACTATTGTCATTAGACTTGATCAACTTGATCATCAAACCTGGCAAGATTTTTTTGATAATTGCCGTAAATACCATCTAATTCCTATTATTAGACTAGCTACCATTGCCGATGGTAGTAATTGGAAAACTCCCTCCATTTCAGATATTGATAACCTTGCTAATTTTCTTGATTCTCTTAATTGGCCAACCAAACAACAACATGTTATTTTATTTAACGAAGTAAACCATGCCCAAGAATGGGGTGGAGAAATCAATCTAAAAAATTATGTCGATATTTCTATTTATGCCTCACAAAAACTTAAAAATCTAAATTCTAATTTTTTTATTTTAAGTGGAGCTCTTGATTTAGCTGCTCCCGAAAATTTACCAAACTTTAAATCATCAAAAAATGTTTATCAAGAAATTTATAGTTACAATACTGATTATTTTGATAACATCGATGGTATTGCTTCTCATTCATATCCCAACCATGGTTTTATTGGAACACCTAAAGACATTGGTCAACATAGTATTTTGGGTTACTTGTGGGAATTAGATTTTATAAAAAATCTTGGAGTTAAAAAAGAATTACCTGTTTTTATCACTGAAACTGGCTGGCCACATAAAGAGGGGATCAGTAAAAAAAATAATTTTTATACTACCACTACCACTGCCAATTTTTTAATTGATTCACTCAATATTTGGTCAAAAGATCCAAAAATTATAGCAGTTACCCCTTTTATTTATAATTATTCACAAGAACCTTTTGATCATTTTTCTTGGCTTGATCAAGATCAAAAACTTTATTCTTCATATCAAAATCTTATTGATCAACCAAAATTTAAAAATATACCAGAACAAACTACTAATCAACAATTTTATAATTCTCAAATACCTTTTTTAATTTTTACTAACAATGAATATACTGGTCAAATCAGTCTCAAAAATACTGGTCAATCAATTTGGGGTGAAACTCAATTTTGTCTTAAACCAACAACTAATGATTCTATTGAATTAACCGAAATTTGCACCAATTCTAATGATTATGTTCTGCCAAATCAAATCAAAATTTTCTCATTTAAATTTAAAATAAAAGATCGATCAGCCAAAAAAATTAATCTTTCTTGGGAAAATCTGATCAACAATATTGAAATTTCTCCTTTTGCTGAAAACTCAACCATTTACCATCCCAAATTCAACTTTTTTAAAAAAACAATAAACTCTTTAAAGTCTTTTTTTATTTAAAGCAAATAACTCAACTAACCTTCATCTGATAAAACAAAAATCCCTTCATGAATTTCATCTTTTTTACAATAAAACCAAGGTTTTTGTTTATTATCATAAAAGTGAAATTGTCCTACACCTTGAGAATTAAACCATTCTTTTCCTCTTTCTTGCCAAAAAGAAAATGATTTTTTTAAAGCTGTTTTAGCATCATCTAAGTCATTAAATTCAGCAAAACAACCATTACTACAAAATATATAATTTCTTAAATCACTAGGATCAGAATCCTCAAGTAAATAACTATTTTCTCTATAATTATGTACTATATAACGACTCTTTCCTTGAGGTGGATCATTTATTTTTAATAAATTAGAATAACCATTATTACCACCCCAATATTCGATTTGAGTTATATCTAAATCCGTTTTGATTGAATAACTACCAAGAGTTATTTTATGAAGTTTATCTAACGAATATTTTTCTTTCGACATTTTTTTTATTTTTTATTTTTATAGACGATTGTAACACAACCAATTTTTACAAAGAAATACCGGCAAGCTGCTTTTTGCAACACCTGCCGGTGAAATAGAACTAGTGTATAAACTTATTATTGTTTAAAAACCAAGGATTGCATCCTTTAATCATAGAATAACTAGTAAACTCTTTTAAAAGTCCACTTTTTGAAAAACCATTAAAACTTGATGTCTTTAGGACATCAAATAAAGCTTTTGTATGGGTTTCTGAAGAACTCTCGTAGAAGTAACCAAAATGTGGAGATTTTCTACTGATTAGATTAACAAGGAATATTTCTTGTTTTTCCTTGTTAATGGATAATAATTCCAAGTCAGAATCCTCTAATTCGAAATATATTTTTCTGTCAACTTTGAAACCTGAAACTAAGTAATCAAATGAATATTTTAATTCAGTATTTACTGCTAACATTTTTTCCTCCTTCTTACTCCAAAAACCACGGTAACTCTTTAATTAAATATTCAGTAAATATATCTCTATTCTTTTGTAGATAATCCTGAAACCTTCTCTCTGTTATTGAATCTTTGACCTCATAATAGAGATCTAAAGAATCTTGCCAATCATCTTTTTGACAATAAAATCCACTCCTTTCTTTAAAAAAATTTACAAAGTAGATAGAATCTTTTTTCAACAACCCGATAAATATTCCATTTTCTGAAAATTGTCTCTTTACTGTAATTTCTGTTTTTACCCAAATAATCCCAAAAGGATAATCCAATCTGATCATAATAATACCTCATCTTTCCATAATTTTTTATTAAAAAATTTATACACTTTTTTTTAACGTGCGGCGACACTTCGCCCGAACAAGGGAATTTTAACACAATAAACTATTTTTAGTGCCGCAGAGAGGACTCGAACCTCCACATCTTTCGATACACGGTCCTAAGCCGTGCTTGTCTACCAATTTCAACACTGCGGCAAATTAATTTCTTAAAACTGGTATCCAGTACTACATAAAGTAATACCGAGATACCAGATCTAAAAAATCAATGTGGGTCCGGTCCGCCAGTTGGCGGAAACCCGCGACCAATCGCTTAAGAGTCCGCCAATTGGCGGATCTACCAACAAAAATTTAAAGAGCTATTTTGTGTGGGTCCGGCGGGACTCGAACCCGCGACCAATCGCTTAAGAGGCGATCGCTCTACCAACTGAGCTACAGACCCTTAATAAATTCTCTTCCTCTATAAGATTTTAATTCTTTCTCTCTTTTTACTGCCAATTTTCTTTCAGTAAATTCTTCTGAATAAATCAATAACCATTCACCATCTTTTTTATTCTTATGAGTAAAACTAGAATTTTTATTTTTTAATAAATTATTATGCCTATCTATTCTACTTTTTAAATTAATCGTTTGCCCTATGTAAATTTTATTAGTTTGACTATTTTTCAAAACATAAGTAAAAAATGACATAAGTAATTTTATCCAAAATATTAATGTACAGTACAATTTTAATCGCTTAAGAGTCCGCCAGCTGGCGGATCTACCAACACCCTTAAATGTACGCCTAGAGGGAATCGAACCCCCATCAATAGTTCCGAAGACTATTACTCTATCCATTGAGCTATAGGCGCGCAACAAATGAATTTAGTATCCTCAGCAGGGATCGAACCTGCGACCTCTTCCTTAGAAGGGAAGCGCTCTATCCAACTGAGCTATGAGGACAGATAGGTGTTTACTCTGTATTTTATCAAAATATCTTTATTTTCGGGATAAATATTGTCCTGTCTCAGTACTTACTAAAATCTCTTCTCCTGTCTTTATAAACAAAGGTACTAACACTTTCATTCCAGTATCAAGTATTGCCTGTTTTGTGGCATTAGTTGCTGTATCACCTTTAACTGAATTTTCTGATTCAATTACTTTAAAAGCAATCGTTTTTGGTAAACTAATTCCCACTGGATTATCTTCGTAGAATTTAATTCTATATAAAAGACCTTCTTTTAAATAAACCTTATCACTCCCAATTATTTCCACTGGTACTGTATATTGTTCAAAACTTCTTGGTTCAATAAAAACATAACTTGATCCATCAAAATAAGAATATTCTGCTTCATTAGTTTCTACTAATACTTCTTCTACTTTTTCTCCCGATTTATAGGTATATTCCACTATTCGTCCAGTATAAAGATTTTTTAATTTAGTTCTATAAAAAGCTGATCCTTTTCCTGGAGAAACAAAAGATGTATCTACCACCATGTGTGGCTCGTCTTGAAAAAGAATATATATTCCTTTTTTGAATTGTGATGTTGATATAACTCCCATAGGTCTGATTTTAGCACAAAAAAAATCCCAGAGCATGCTTTTAGAGGAGCCACCCCG
>JBAYMA010000031.1:0-6975 GCA_041663805.1 Candidatus Shapirobacteria bacterium
CTGAATCAGGTGAAATCCGCACTTTTTTAAAAGTTAATCCTAAAATTGCCGCTTACAAAATGGCTATTCTTCCACTTGCCGCCAATAAACCCGAACTAATTAATAAAGCCGAAACAATATATCAAACACTTAGCTCAAAATATTCTATCGACTGGGACGATAGTAGTAATATTGGTAAAAAATATCGCCGCCAAGATGAAATTGGAACCCCATGGTGTTTAGTAGTCGATTATCAAACTTTAGAAGATAATACTGTCTCTATTCGAGATCGAGATAATATGAAACAAATTCGTCTCAATATCGACAAAATTGACACTTGGTTAGAAAAGCAGTTAAATACTAATTATGAAAAATAAAATTACCTTAATCTCAATTATTGGAACTATTGTTCTAATAATTATTACTATTGTAATAGTAATAATTAATAAAAATAAAACCAATACCAAAAAAACCTCTAATAATTTTGTTGATAATACCCAAAGAGAATTAATTCTCACTGATAATGAAAAACCAATTATTAGTCTTATTCCTAGAGAAGATGGTCACGAACTTAAATTAAAAATTGATAATATTTCATCAATAATCACTCAAATAGAATATGAACTTATTTATTCAGCTCAAGATAATGGTTTAGAAATGGAAAAAGGAGTCGGTGATACCGTCAAGATAACTTCAAAAAATATCGAAAAAGACCTACTTTTAGGTACTTCTAGCTGTACTAACGGTTGTAAATATAAGTACGATGAAGGTATAACTAGTGGAACTCTTTCTCTTAGTTTTTCTACTGATGATAATCAAAGTGTTACTTATGAAAGTCAATTCATATTAAAAACCTCATCCGATATTAAAAAAGATGGTGGTCTATCTTTAACTTTAGAAAATTTTGAAATTAAAGCTTCTACCACCACCAAAAATGATTATTTTATTCTTATTAAGAATTTCAATAATTTTTATTCCGTTTTTTCTAATGGAACAGGTGCTGGAAAAATCTCTTCAATTTCTCCTGACAGTGTAACTAAAGAAAACAAAACTACTCTTGTCGGAAACTATTTGATTAACTAATGAATTATCATCTTCCAGTTTTACTTCAGGAAGTTATCAATCAACTTTCAATAAAAACAAACAATATTTATGTTGATGCTACTCTTGGACATGGCGGTCATACTCTTGAAATATTAAAAAACGGCGGTATTGTCTATGGTTTTGATCAAGATCCTAAAAATATTGAAATAGCCATTAATCGAATCAATAAATCAGAATTAAATCATAATTTTTTTCCTATAAATTCTAATTTTAATCAACTTCAAAAAAAAGTTAATCAAAAAGTTGATGGTTTATTAGCTGACCTAGGTCTCAGTCAAAACCAACAAACCGATCAAGATAGGGGATTTTCGTTTAATGATAGTCTCTCTCTTGATATGAGACTTGATCCAACTACCCAAATTCTTACTGCTGAAGAAATTATTAACACTTATTCTTTTGACCAACTTTATCAAATTTTTACTAAACTAGGACAAGAATTGTATAGTAAACCACTTATTTTAAGAATTATTAAAGAAAGACAAAAATCTCCAATTAAAACTGGACAAAAATTAGCTGATATTGTCAGAAAATTTTATTTAGAACGTCATATTCATACTAAAATTGACCCTAGTACTAAAATATTTTTAAGTCTTCGAATTACTGTTAATGAAGAAAATATAAACCTTCAAAAACTTTTAAAACAAAGTTTAAATATAGTTAAAACTGGTGGTACTGTTTGTATTATTACTTTTCACTCTGGAGAAGATAGAATTGTTAAACAATTTATCAAAGATCAATCAAGTAAAAATAAAATTATTGCCAATAAATCCATAAAACCATCATTTTCTGAAATAAAACAAAACCCATTATCTCGCTCCGCCATTCTTAGATCGTATAAAATAGTTTAATGCCAAAATTTTTTTCTATCATTATAGTCTTAATTTTAATAATCCAAATAATTTTTTCTTTCTTTTATTCCAGTAATATCATTACCCAGAATAATCAGTTAAACGAAAACCAGCAGAAATACGATAATCTAAAATTAGAAGTAGAAATTATCGAACAACAAATGGCTGATCTTAATTCAATCAAAAATATTAAAGACAGTTCTAGTTCTGCTAATCTCCAATTTATTAAAAAAACTATCAATTTAAATAACTAACAGTGGTTCAAAGACATAAAATATTATTAATAATATTCATTTTTTGCTTTTCTATTATTACTATTAGATTTTTTTACTGGCAAATAATCAAAAGTCCGGAATTAAAAGAAAAAGCTTTAAGTCAAATATATAAATTAGAAAAAAAAATACCCAGTCGGGGAAAGATATTTTCCTCAGACAATTTTCCTTTAGTTTTAAATCAAACTAATTATAAAATTTCTATTTATAAACCAAATTTACAAGATAGTCTTGATAATGTTTTACAAAAAATAGATAAAATTCATTCTAAATTTATTGAAGAAAATAAAATTATTTTTGATAATTTCAAAAATAATGATAATCAAAAATGGATTGACTTGAACACCCTTTTTTCAGACTCTGAAAAAAATCAAATAAATAATATAGCTGGAATTAGTTTCCAAAAAACTGAAAAAAGATATTTTCCTGAAGATCAATTAGCTAAAGATGTAATTGGATTTATTGCCAAAAATTCGCAAGGATCTAATATTGGTTATGGTGGTTTAGAGGCTTATTACAACAAACAACTTCAAGGAAAAACCGGTTTTATTTGGGGACCTCAAGACGCTACTGGTAAAACCATTTTAACCAAAAAAAGTTGGAATTCATCTGCATCAGATGGTCAAAATATTCACAGTTCTATTAATCGAAGTATTCAATATCAAACAGAAAAAATATTAGCTGAAGGTATTCAGAAATATACTGCTGATTCTGGTTCTATTACTATAATGGATAGTAAAACAGGCAATATTATTGCTATGAGTAGTCTCACTGCCACTAGTTCAGCCACTGCTAGTGCTTCAAAAAATTCCGCTATTGCTGATCTTTTTGAACCAGGATCAATTTTTAAACCAATAATTGTTACTATGGCTCTGGACACAAAAACAATTGATACTGATTATATTTGTCATGAATGTTCTCAAAACAGAAATATTGGTCAATACACCATTACTAATTGGGATAATTCTCTTCATCCAGATTCATCTCTTAGAGACATTATTAAAAACTCTGACAATATTGGTATGAGCCATATTATTACTCAAATGGGTCTTAAAAATTTTTTGGATTATTATCAAAAACTTGGATTAAATCAAAAAACTGGTATTGATCTTCAAGGAGAATCAAAACCAAATATGAAATCTAATTGGCCTGAAATTGATTTGGCCACTGCTTCTTTTGGACAAGGTATTGTTGTCACTCAAATCAATATGCTTCAAGCTTTTAATACTATTGCCAATAATGGTGTTTTAGTTAGACCTCATCTTTTAGATTATTTTTCCGATGATTTAGGTAAAAAAACTTATTTTAAAAACAAACCAGAAACAAAAGTTTTTAATTCTCAATCTATATCTGATATTAAATCGATTTTAAAATATGCTGTTGAAAACGGAGTTGTTAATTCAATAAAACCCAAAGATTTAGAAGTTTGTGCCAAAAGCGGTACTGCTCAAGTAGCTATTAAAGGTGATTATACTAATTCTTCTACTATTGCTTCATATATTGGTTTTTCTCCCTGTGACAATCCTAAATTTACTATGATTGTAACTATTAATAATCCTAAATCTTCACCTTGGGGATCTAGTACTGCTGCTCCTATCTGGTTTGAATTGGCCTCAAAGATAACTCATTTGTTATAATAAAGCACTCAAAATGTTTCAAAAAACTAAAAATCTGTTCCTCCACTTACCAAAAAGTATTTTTTACAATTTTTACTACCGTTTTCCCTCTAAAAAATTAACTCTCATTGGAGTCACTGGTACTGACGGAAAAACTACCACTTCACTTTTAATCTATGAAATTTTAAAAAGAGCTGGTATTAATGCTGGTGTTATTACCACTACTGGAGCCAAATTTGGTGATAATCAAGAAATTGAAACAGGACTTCATATGACCAGCCCCGATCCTTCTTTAACTCAAAAAATATTTAAAAAAATGGTTGAAGCTGGAGTTACTCATGTAGTTTGTGAAATAACTGCTCATGCTCTTGATCAATATCGTTTTAATGGTTGTCATTTTGAAATATCTACAATAACCAATACTTCACCAGAACACTTAGATTATTTTTTAAATATGGAAATATATACCAAAGCCAAAGCCAAACTTTTTAACCGATCAAAATATGCTGTTCTAAATAAAGACGATGTCTCTTTTACTATAATCAAACAATTAATTAAAATACCTTTTACTACTTTTGGAATCGATCAAAAATCAGATTACCAAGCCAAAAATATAAAACTATCTGAAAAAAATCTAAAATTTAATATTGATAAATTAACTATAACTACCGACAGTAATTATTATTATCAAATATACAATATTTTGGCTGCTTTCGCTGTTATTAAACATTTTAAAATTGACCCTCAAATATTATCTGAAACAGTCAAAAGTTTCCCTAAAACTAAAGGTCGTCGTGAAGAAATTAATAATGATTTTGATTTTAAAACTATCATCGATTTTGCTCATACTCCAAACGCTTTAAAAAATACTCTTTCCTCACTTAAAAAAACCAATTCTGGTAGATTAATAGCTATTTTTGGAGCTACTGGTGGTCGAGACAAAAGCAAAAGACCTCAAATGGGTAAAGTTGTTTCTGAATTGGCTGATATAGCCATAATTACTGCTGACGACACTCGTAATGAAAAAATTGAAAATATTAATCAACAAATTATTGCCGGAATTAAACCAAATTCAATTTTAGTTGAAAATAATTTAGATCTTTCTCAAATTAAAAAAACAATTAAAAAAAATCCTTCAAAATTTATTTATTTTAATATTCCTAACAGACAAGACTCTTTTAATTTAGGGGTTCAAATAGCTCAACCAAAAGATATTGTTATTGCTTTTGGTAAAGGCCATGAAACTACTATTCTCCATGGTAATACCGAATATCCTTGGTCAGAAACAGAAGCTTTTAGGTCTGCTTTTAGACTTAAAAATTCAAAAAACGATGATTCAATTTAATATTAAAAATAACAACAGTATTGAAGATAACTATCAACTAGGTTTACTTCCCCAAAGAAATAAAATTAACCTTTGGTACTCCGACAGTAGTAGTCGTTCTAATCTAGAAAAATTTGAATTAAATTCTGAAAACCGTCGAATATTAAATAAAACTCAAAATTTTTCTTTTGAAAAAATTAAATTATCTGATTTTAAATATGATTTAAAAATTCAAAAACAAATATTTCAATGGACTAAACAACTCGATTGGGATTTTCCCTCTAGTTCAGTCAAACAAATATTTACTAACCACATTTTTAACCATATTTATATTTGGAAAACAGAAAATAATCAAATAATTGCTTACACTATCTGTTATTTTTCAAAAGAGCTAAGTCATGTTGCTTACGTTTTTTATGATCCCAAATTTAGTCACGATAATCTTCCTATTAGACTTGTTCTTCAAACTATTATTGATAGTCATCAAGCTGGTTTAAATTTTTGTTACTTGGGTCGTTTTTCCCAAAATACCGGCTTTTACAAAAGAAACATGCCGGGATTTGAATATTTTAAAGACAATCAATGGTTAACTTTATAAAAAAAATAATATGCATATTCATATTTTAGGTATTGCTGGAACTATGACTGCTCATCTAGCTGTCAGTCTTAAAAAACAAGGGAATATTGTCACTGGTTCAGATCAAGAAAAAATTTATCCACCAATTAGTACTACTTTAAAAAAAGCCAATATTAAGGTTAATTTGATAGATATCGATAATAGTATTGATCTGGCTATAATTGGATCTTCATATAATTCTTTTGAAAATACTAGAACAGAATTTAAAAAAATTAAAAAATTAAAAATACCATATATCTCAGCCACAGAATATATCACTCAAAATTTAATTAAAGAAAATTCAATTTTAGTTGCTGGTAGTTTTGGTAAAACTACTATTACCAGTTTAATCAGTTGGATTTTTTTGCAAGCCAAAAAAGATCCTAATTATATGTTTGGTGGTAATCCTAAAAATAAATATGAATCAATTCATTTTTCTCCATCAAATTGGTCTATAGTTGAAGCCGATGAATCAATTAATGGACTCGATAAAATGGCTAAATTTTTATATTATCCAGTTAAACATTTAGTTTTAACTAGTGCTGATTGGGAACATAAAGATTCTTATCCAAAAGAAATTGATAATTTAAATGCCTTTAAAAAACTCGTTTTAAAAATTCCTGAAGATGGTATTTTATTAATCAATGATCAAAGTCTAACCGCCAAAAAAATTAGTCTTTATAGTAGTTCCAAAATTATCACTTATAATTCAAATCAATCTGATTATTTTATTGACAAAATAAAATTTAAAAATAATTTAACCACCCTAGTAATTAACACACCTAGTGGATTAATTAAAATAGATACTCAACTTATCGGTCAATTTAATTTTGAAAATATTTTAGCTGCTGTTGCTATTAGTGATTCTTTAAAGATTAAAACCCGAGTTATTCAAAAAGCTATCTTTTCTTTTAGAGGTATCAAAAGACGTTTAGAAAAAGTAGCTAATTACCAAAATATTTTATTTTTTGATGATTTTGCCCAATCAGCCACTCGAATCGAATCAACTCTCAAAGCTTTAAAAGATCATTATCCTCAAAAAACCATTAAAGTTTTTTATCAATCTCATGCTTCATTTAGTCAATATAAAGAAAACTTAGTTGGATTAGAAAAGGCTTTTCAACCGGCTAAAGAAATAGTTTTAGGTCAATTAAAATTTAGTCAAAATATTGATAAGAAAAATCGTAATACCGCTAAAGACTTTATAAACAGTATC
>JBAYMA010000032.1:0-6855 GCA_041663805.1 Candidatus Shapirobacteria bacterium
TTTTGTGGCAAAGTTAACCAATAATGATCTACCATTCCACTCAACACTATTATTCCCAACATCCATAAATATTTAGTGTCTATTTTTTTATGAACAAAATAAAACCTTAAAGACCAAATTATTATTCCTAAACCCAAAAACCCCATTTCTGATATCCACAACAAAAAAATATTATGTACTGGTTGTAGCCAAAAAATTTGATTATTTTTTTGAAACTCTGGTAAATTTACTAAAAAATTTCCTGCCCCCACACCAAATACTGGTGAACGTTTAATCATTTCTATCGCTGCTAAATTTAACTGGCCTCTTTTAATCCAACCGTTTTCATCCCAACCACTCAAAATATTACCAAAATAATTATTAAAGATAATTATTTTAAATAATAAAACTAATAACACCGACAATAAAAATATTCCTTTCCCTTTATTTTTTATCTCTTTAAAATTATTCCAAAAGAACCAAAACAAACTAATCAAAGTTAATATCCAAATTGTTCTACTTCCAGTTAAAATTATTGCTATCAAAGCAAACCAAAACACCCCCCACCAAAAAATTTTATTTAGTATCTCTCCCTTATATTTCCACCATAATATTAAACTAACCAACAAAAATCCCGCCAAACTATTCGGATGCGAAAAAGTCCCATAGGCTCTCACTAATCCATTTCCTATTACCGACATTTGGGCAATTCCTATAGTATTAAAACTAAATTTTCTTTCTCCTAACCACCACCAAATCCCGTTTAAACTACCACTTTTAAAAATTTGTCCTATCGCCAAAAAACTTTCCAAAATTATCCATATCGGTATTATTTTCTCCAAAAACTGACCTACCAATCTTTTATTTTTATTTACATACCAAATAAACCAAATCAATTGCCAAATTCTCAACCATTTATATCCAGCCACCATAAAATTTTCAGCTATTAAAATATTTACTATTACAAATCCTATTATTAATAATGTTTTAAAATTTAAAAAATTATTTTTAATATAATTTTTTATCCGCCCGTGGCAAAAAATTTCTATCACAAACAAAGCCAACCAAATCAAATCAATCAAATATAAAATAAAAGAAAGGTAATCTATTCTAATTCCCAAAACCAAACTCCAATCAAACCAAAAATGTCTCCCTAATTGTGTCGGAATCAATAACAACAACAAAAATAACAATATTTTAGACAATTTCTCTGAAATTTTTCTCACACCAAATATTATCACAAGCCTAGTTTTTAGGTTTTATGACTACGTGTCTTTCTTCACCTTCACCTTCAGATTCACTTATTACTCCTTCATTTTCTGCAATTATCATATGACAAATCCGTCTTTCATAAGAACTCATGTTTGATAAAGATACCTCTTTTCCGCTTGTTAAACATTTTTCTACTAAACTTTTCACCATTTTTTCTAATCTTTCTTTTTGTTCATTACGATAATTATTAATATCCAAAAGTACCCGAATATCTTCTGCTACTTGATTTCTAATCATCAAAGCTAAAATCAATTGCACTGATGCCAAATTTCTACCTTTAAAACCAATTAGTCCTGCTGGATTAGCCACCGTTATACTTACTAATACTTGATTTTCCTCTCCTTCAACATCTTCCACAAAAGCTTTTTCTACTTCAAAATTTATTTGTCCCAAAAAATCACAGGTGATTTGCAATATTTTTTCATTTCTTTTTTTGTTATCCATAGTCGCTATTTTAGCATAAAAATTTCAATTTAAATTACCTTCTTCATAGAAAGAAACCCTATTTTTTATTTACTTTATTCACCAACAATTGTTGTCCTATCATTAAAGCCGAAGTTGTAAACCAATAGAGAAGTAACCCTAATGAAAAATTCCAACCAATAAAGATAGTCATCAACGGCATCATATACATTGATTGAGTTCTCATTGCCGACATCATATCGTCTTCTTTATCTTTAGTCGCTTTAACTATAGTCTTGTCAATTTTTGGATTTGGCATCATTAACTTAGCACTAAAGTATTGCAAAACACCAGAACCTAACAATAAAAAAAATGGCAAAATTAAAGTTAAATCTTTTCCTTTAGTAAAAATCTTAGCTGGTGTCATAGCTAAATCACTTCCCAAAAAACTCAAATCAGCTTTAAAACCCTGACTTATTTTAAATGGTTGAATTAAATTAACATTTATTTGTTCCAAACTCCCTTTACCTACAAAAAAGTTAATCACCATATTAAAACCATAAAAGAACAACAATAAGACTGCTATTTGTAAAATTTGAGGTAAACATCCAGATAGAGGATTAACTCCTTCTTGTTTGTATAAATCCATTTGGGCTTTAGCCAAAGCCTGTTTATCGGTACCGTATTTTTCTTTAAGTTTACTTAATTTTGGTTGTAATTCTTTAATTTTCTGAGCCGACTTTAAACTTGGCCAAACTAAAGGTAATAATATTAATCTGATTACCAAAGTAACCAAAATAATTGCCAAACCAAAATTACCTACTAAATAATAAAAACCCATCAATGCGTTTATAAATGGAGCTATAAAAAAGTTCATATTTGTCATTTTAACAAATCTAAACCCTTTCCACCACCTGGCCTACATCTTAAAACTCTTTTAAAACCCACCCATAAACCTTTAACCACTCCATATTTTTTTACTGCTTCATAAGTATATTCTGAACAATTCGGTATAAATCTACAATTTTCACCTATAGAAATATGTTTTTTATAAAAAACCAATAATTTCAAAACTATTTTTTTCATTTAATTATTTTTACTATCTCCTTTTCTATTTCTTCTATTTTCTTATTTAAAATTTCTTTTTTTACTAAAAAAATCATTCTTGTTCCTAAACTAAATTTATCTAAATTATTTTTCAAAATCTCTGCCATTCTTCTTTTGATTTTATTTCTATCTACGGCTCTTTTCGAAATTTTTTTAGAAATTATAAAACCAAACTTTTTAAATTCATCTTCCTTTTTTAAAATTAACACCCCAAAAATAGGAGATCCAAACAATTTCCCTTTATTTTTGATCTCCAAAAACTCTTTTTTACTGCTAATTCTATTTATTTTCTTAAGCACAATTTATTTTACCTTAAGCACAGACCTTTTTTCTTCCCTTGTTTTTACGTCTTTTAATTAGATTTCTTCCTGTAGCACTCATCATTCTTTTAAGAAATCCGTGAACCCGTAAATGTTTTTTTGCTTTTGGTTGATATGTTTGTTTAGTTGCCATAGCTTAAATTTTATCATAAAACCCAATTTATTTTATTATTAATTTTTAAGACTGCTCCCTTTCATTAAGGGGAGCTGTCCCGAGCTTGTCGAGGGACTGAGGGGTTTTATTTATCCTCTTTCATTTTGTGGAAAACTCATTTATTATGATGTGGATAACTAATTTTTCTCCCCGAAAATTTTTTCTGCCTATTTATTTTTTATTATTTATAATCTTATTTTTATGGACATTACTCGTATTTGGAAAAACACTCAAGAAGAGCTTAAAATTGTCCTTGCCCCGGCCGTTTATCAAACCTTTGTTGTTAAAACTGAACTTATTAGTCTTCAAAATAATATAGCGACTCTTGCTTGTCCTAATTCTTATTTAGTCGATATCAATCATAAACGTTACTATCAAATTTTTAAAAACTCTCTCGACAATCAAACCAAAACCGACAATACTTTAGAATTTATTCTTCAAGAACCTATCGTTACCGAAAATATTTCTCCAAATTCATCACCACTTTTTGAATATACTCCTCAAAAAAACAATCCTAATCATTTTCTTCATCCTAAATATACTTTTGACACCCTCATTGTTGGCAATAGTAATAATTTTGCCTATGCCGCCGCTCAAGGAATTATTAAAAATCCTGGACTTTCTTACAATCCATTTTTTATCTGGGGTGGAGTAGGTGTTGGTAAAACTCATTTAATGCAAGCTATTGGACATGAACTTCTCAAAAAACATCCCGATTTCAAAATCAAATATTTTCCTGCTGAAAATTTTAGTAATGAACTTGTGACTGCTTTAAAAAGCAAAAATATGAATCAATTTAAAGAAAAATATCGTAATTTAGATTGCATCTTAGTTGATGATATTCAATTTATTGCTGGTAAAGAATATATTCAACAAGAATTTTTTCACACTTTCAACGCTCTTCATATGAACGGTAAACAAGTTATTTTAACCTCTGATCGAAAACCTAGTGAAATTGATCACCTTGAAGATCGTCTTGTCTCCCGTTTTATGGGAGGGTTAACTGTCGACATTCAAATTCCAGATTATGAGATGAGAATTGCTATTATCAATCAAAAAACTGAAGAACGTGGAATTAAAATTTCATCTGAAGCATCTGCTTTTTTAGCTAATAATATCGAATCAAATATTCGTGAAATTGAAGGTAAAATTCAGCAAATTACTATTCAAGCTTTAGGTCAAAAAGTAGGTGAAATTGAACTTGATTTTGTTCAAAAATTTTTTGATCCCTCCCATTCATCTTCTTCAATTTTTAATTCAGTTTCTTCAAAAATAAATCCTCGACATATAATTTCTGTTTGTGCTAAAAATTTTAATATTAAAACCAGTGATCTTTGTGGTAAAAGTCGTAAAAAAGAATTAGTTACAGCTCGTCACATTACTGCTTATCTCCTTCTTAATGAAGCCAATTTACCTTTAGAAGAAGTTGGTCGTCTTCTTGGTGGTAGAGATCACACTAGTATTATGCATGCTCGAGATAAGGTTACTAAAGACTTTTCCACTAATACACAAATTCATCAACTTATTAACCAAATAAAATCCTCTTTTTAAAAAGATCTTTAATTATCCACAATTTTAAACTACTTATCCACTATTTTTTCCACATTTTATTTTTCTTTTTTCCACCGAAGTTTACCCCAAACCAAATGAAAATTATAAGATATTTGATTAATTTCTAATACTAACTTCAACTATTTTTATATTCTTAACACTTATATTAAACACTTTTTTATTTAAACTTCCGTCAAATTTTTAATTATTCCACTTATTAACCACCCCTAATAACTACAACTACTATTTTTTTATTAAAAATAAATTATAATAGACCCAATGAAACTTTCTCTTCTTCAGGAGAATCTAAACCTTGCCTTAACAAATGTCTCCCGTTTTGTTTCTTCTAAAAGTCAATTACCTATACTTAACAATATTTTATTATCCACCGACCAGGGCCGTCTTAAATTATCAGCTACTAATTTAGAATTAAGTATTAATTATTGGATTGGTGCCAAAATAGATCAAGAGGGTAGTATTACTATTCCTTCAAAAGAAATTACTGAATTTATTTCCTATCTTCCTTCTGGAAAATTAGATTTATCTCTAAAAGACAATAATATTTTAACTATTTCTTCTAATAAAACTGAATCAGATTTTACCACTATTCCAGCCACTGATTTTCCTGAATTTCCTTCTTTAAATCCAAATACTGCCTTTGAAATTGATTTAGATGTTTTAAGTCAAGCTATTTCTCAAATTGCTTTTTCGGCTGCTCTAGATGATAATCGTCCAGTTTTAACTGCTATTCTTTGTCAATTTACTAATAATAAATTAACCTTAGTCGCCACTGATGGTTTTCGTCTTTCTTTTAAAGAAATAAAATTAGTTAATTCTTTAAATTTAAAAACTGATAAACCAATCACTTTTTTAATTCCAGCCAAAAGTCTTATTGAAGTCACTAAACTCGCTAAAAATAACAAGAAAATTAAAATAGGTCTTACACTAGACGAACACCAAGTAATCTTTGTTTTAGAAGACGTAGAACTAGTATCTCGACTTATAGAGGGCGACTATCCTGACTATCAAAAGATAGTTCCTGATTCTTATACCACTAAAGTTTTTGTTAATCGTGATGAATTTTTTCAATCAGTTAAAATTGCCTCAGTTTTTGCTAAAGAATCAGCTAACGTTGTTCGAGTAAATATAAAATCAAATAATTTAGAATTAACCGCCAATGCTCCTCAAATTGGTCAAAATAAAGCTAATGTTGATGCTCGTGTTGAAGGTGAAAACATGGAAATTGCTTTCAATTATCGATTTTTAATAGACTTTCTAACCGTTTGTAAAAGCTCAGAAATTCTAATTGAACTAAATGAAAATCTTACTCCAGGATTCTTTCATGACCAATCCGACCCTTCTTTTACTCATATCATCATGCCTGTTAGACTTCAAGACTAAAAACTTATTTATTGATCATCTATATCGGGTATAGGATTATAATCTTGTATTATCGTTGGTATTATTGTTGGTGTTATTATTATCGTTGGTTTTATTGTTGGTATTGGTGTAATTTGATTTAAATTATTATTCTCCGTTTGATCACCATAAACTACTTTTATAATTATCAAAACTATTACTAAAAAAGATAAAAAAAATACTAAAAAATATCTTTGAAAAAAATCTTTCATTTTCTTATTATAAATCATTAATTAAATCAATATTTTTTATTCTTCCAAAAAGTTTAAAACTATTATATGTTGAGACCCAAATAGCTCCAATTTTTTGAGGTCCAACACCACTGGCCTGACCTCTAGCATGGATATAATATTTCTGACCATCAGTTCCTGTACCTAAATAAATTCCAATATGACTACCATCTAATGTAATAGCAATGTCACCAGGTAACAATTCATTGGCAGATATATGATTAGAATAACTATAATAAATATCATCAGCATTAGCATGTATTGATTTACCTGTTGTCTGAAAATAAACCCAAGATACAAAACCAGAACAATCTAAACCATAATACTTTCTCCCATTTTTATCTCGCCAATGTGTTTTACCCCAATATTTATTAACACCTAAAACACCCTGATCAAAACCATTGTGTCCTCCAGCAAAAAA
>JBAYMA010000033.1:0-6825 GCA_041663805.1 Candidatus Shapirobacteria bacterium
ACCTTTTTACAAATCTTAGCTAATTCTATTGCTTTATTTCCAAAACTTTCCTCGTAAATTTTAAAATTAACTAATATCATATTATTTTTTAAGACTATATTTTTGCTGTACTTGATTTATCCCTGTTTTTAAAGTTGTCATTATTTCACTAGTATCACCACTTTGACTAATAGCATTAATTGCATCTCCAAAATATTTTTGCATTTCTGAATTAACTCCCGCATCATTTGTATTTGAAGCTAAATACCAACTATTGGCCTTATCAGCTACCGATAAAAATGGCCATACTTTTTGATTATCTTTTAATTTGTCACTCATACTTTTTCTAGGATATATTTCTCCAAAATTTCTGATTTGTGATTGAGCTGTATACATTTTTTCCAAAACTTCTTTTGAACTCAAATATTCTAAAAATTTCCAAGATTCTTTTTGATATTTACTTTTACTATTAACTCCTTCAGTCCAATAACTACCCCAGTGAATATTAGTTAATTCAGTATTGTCATTATTTTCATTTATTCCTCCTAAAGTTGGTAATTGAGGCACTGTTGTAATTCCATATTTAAGATTTTTATTTAATTGTTCGATATCAAAAACTCTCCACGACGGTCCAAAATAAAAAGCTAATTTCCCATTAGCAAATAAGGTAGTTGAATTAGGTAAACTTTCATCCCAAACATTTTCTTTTCCATTAGCAAACGAAGCATAAAATTTCAAAACATCTTCTAAATTTTTATCAGTATTAGTATTACTTTTACTCAAATCAATTCCATTTTGTTTCATCATTAGACCCACAATATCACTCCAATTGTCCACATTACTATTAGCTAATCCTAAAGCTACTCCAGCTGTTTTTATTTTTCCATTTTCATCTTTAACAGTAAGTTTTAATGCCGCACTTCTTATTTCCCACCAGTTTTTAGGAACTTCAATTTTAGCTGCTTCCAACAAATCCTTATTATAAAACAAAGCTAATCCATCATACATTAATGGTACTGATAACCAATTTCCATTCTCTTTCAAATCATTATTATATACTCCCAAAAAATCATCATTCAATCCAATACTTTTAACGTTTTCCATTGGAACAGAGGCTAAATATTCTCTAAACATCGGAATCCAAGTATTATGAATTCTAAAAATATCCACTCCTTCAGTTTCATCACTGCCACTTTTTGCTAATCTACCAATTAATCTGGTTCGATAATCAGTTATTTGATTTCTTTTGTAATTAATTTTTATTTTTGGATTTTTAGATTCAAAATCAGCTATTACACTATTCATTACACTTTCATCTTCCCATAAACTCCAATAATTAAGAGTTACAATTGTGTCTTTTTTACTATTTTTAATTGCCGAAGTTATTACTAAGACTAATATTAAAATTCCAATCAATATTCCTGTTATTATTAAAATCTTTTTCCAATCTATTTTATTCTTCACTATTATTGGTGTTTCTGGCCCAGAAGGCGCATTTTTATTTTCTATTATTTTTGGTTCAATTGGTTCTTCAAAATCAACTGAACTATTTATTTCTATTTCTCTTGAAGGTAATGGTGACTTTATATCTTCTATATCCACATCTATATCATACCCAAAATAAATTATTCTAGCCAGCCCTTGTTTTTCTTGTTAAAATTATTCACTATGTCACCATTTATTGCCTCTTTATTGGCCACTTTGATTGTTAGTCTTATTTCTCTCTTAGGAATACTTTTTATTTTTTTAAAATCTAAAGTTTTATCTAAAATAACTCTATTTTTTGTTAGTTTTGCTATTGGTGGTCTTTTGGGTGATGCTTTTATTCACCTTATTCCTGAATCATATGAACAATTTGGTTTTAAAATTATTCCTTCAATATTAATTCTTGGTGGTATTATTCTTTTTTTTATCTTAGAAAAAATTCTTCGTTGGCATCATTGTCACCAGCCAGAAGTTCACCAACATTCAAGCCATGTCGTTACTCTTAATCTAATTGGTGATGGTGTTCATAATTTTATTGATGGAGCCCTTATTGCTGCCAGTTTTAATATCAATTTATTTGTCGGTATAACTACTTCCATAGCTGTCATTCTTCATGAAATTCCCCAAGAAATAGGTGATTTTGGCATTCTTATTCATCACGGTCTCTCCAATACCAGAGCTCTTATTTACAATTTCTTATCAGGTATCATCAGTATTTTTGGAGTTTTTTTTGTTTTTATTATTGGTTCTAATTTTACCAATTTTTCTAAATTTCTAATTCCTATTACCGCTGGTGGTTTTATTTATTTAGCAGCTACCGATCTTATTCCTGAACTTCACCGTCATGATCCACCTATTTCTCATTCTCTTTTTCAGCTTTTATTTATAATTCTCGGTATCGCCCTCATGTCCCTTCTAGTCTTTCTTGAGTAAATTAAAAATCACTTTAAAAACAAAATATTGCTCCCTTTAATCAAGGGGAGCTGTCCGTAGGACTGAGGGGTTTTTAATGTATAATTTATTTTATGGAAATAAATATTTACACTGATGGTGGTTCTCGTGGTAATCCCGGAATTTCTGGATATGGTGTGGTTATTTACGACGATAAAAATAACATTATTTATCAAGAATCAAAATTTATAGGTATTAAAACCAATAATGAAGCTGAATATTCTGGTTTAATTGCTGCTTTAGAATGGATTCAAAAAAATCAATCAATTTTTAAAATTACTCAATTAAATTTTTTCGCCGATTCTCAACTTTTAATTAGACAACTCCAAGGTATTTATAAAGTTAAGGCTCCTACCTTACTTCCATTTTTTGCTAAAGCACAACAACTTCTAATTCAAATTAGTCTTCCTTATTTTTTTAAAGACATTCGTCGAGAATTTAATGAATTAGCGGACAAATTAGCCAATCAGGCTATGGATAGTCATTTTTAAAATGAAATTCAAACCAACTAATCTTATAATTGCTTTTTTAATTACTATTGCTCCATTTTTTCTTCTTTTTGCTCCTATAATTATCAATTACAATAAAAGCGGTAGTAACACTTTTATTTTGGGTAAAAATTATTCTCATCTTTCCAGATCAGAAATTATTTATAATTTAAATTCCGATTTTGTTCTTCCCACTAATTTAAATTTAACTTTTGAAAAACAAAACTTTAATCTTAATTTAGCCTCTATTTCAGCCCAAATTGATACCACTAAAACTACAAATACAGTTCTTTACCGTCGTCTCGATCAAGGAATTTTTACCTATGTTAAATATTTTTTTCGCCACAAAGATTTTAATTTAAATATATCTTTTAATCAAGAGCAATTTGATCAACAAATTGAAGATATTATTTCTCATATTAATAAACCTTTTGTCCCTACTGAATTAGAGATTAAAAATAATCAAATAAATATTATTAATGGTTCTTTAGGTCTTTTTGCTGATAGTGAGAATGTTAAAAACGATATTATTTCTAAATTAACTTTAAGTAAATTCAACGACTCTATTGATATTCAAACAAAAACTATTGGTCAACTTCCTAATGAATCTCAAATAAATGAAACCAAAACTAGAGCTCAAAATTTAATTAACAAATCTTTGATTTTAAATACTGACTTAAATAGTACTGTTGTTGATAGCAAAACTTTAATTTCTTGGCTTGATTTTGATAATAATTTTCAAAAATCAAAAATTCAAGAATTTAGTCAAAATTTATCTCAAAGTTTAAGACGTGATCCAGTCAGTGCCATTTTTAAATTTGAAAATGGTAAAGTTTTAGAATTTCAACCATCTCGTAATGGTATTGTTCCTAATGTCGAAAAATTAACTGATTCTATTATCAACAATTTAAATTCACTTATTTCTTCCAAAGATTTGTCGCTTAAATTAGATATTCCTGTTGATACCACCGAACCCGTGGTTAAAAATAATGAGGTTAATAGTCTTGGTATTAAAGAGTTGTTGGGTAGTGGTACTTCTAGTTTTAAACACTCTGCTGTCACCAGAAATCTTAATATTTCTAAAGGTTCTTCTATTATAAATCGTATTTTAGTTGCTCCCGGAGAAACTTTTTCTTTTATCAAATCTTTAGGTGAAGTTTCTTTAGCCTCTGGTTATCAAAAAGCCTACATTATTCGTGCTGGTAAAACCGAACTTGATGTTGGCGGGGGAATCTGTCAAGTATCCACCACTCTTTTTCGAGCCATGCTTAACTCTGGTTTAAATATTACTGAACGCCAAAATCATGCTTATCGTGTCAGTTATTATGAAGAAGATTCAAAACCGGGCTTTGATGCTACTGTTTTTATACCTAGACCTGATTTAAAATTTACCAATGATACCGCTCATTATGTTCTTATTCAAAATATTTTAGATATGGAAAATCGTCGTTTAACCTATGAAATTTATGGTACTTCTGATGGTCGTAAAACTGAAATAACTAATTATCGTCAATGGGGTTCTCAACCACCACCTCCAACTGTTTGGATTGATGATCCAACTCTTCCAGTTGGCAAAACCATTAAAGATGAACAAGCTATTCCCGGTTTAAAGACCTCTTTCGATTGGATAGTTAAAAAAGCCGATGGTTCTATTCTTCATCAAAAAACTTTTACTTCTAATTTTGTCCCCTGGGCTGCTGTTTATCGTCGTGGTACTAAAATCTAATTAATTTTAAAATTTAATCTTGGATTTCTATCCAAACTTTCTTTATCTTTCACAAATTCTTTTCTCAATGATTTGTAATAGGCAACTATTCCAATCATTGCCGCATTATCAGTATTAAATTCTTTTTTTGTCGGCATAAAAACTGGTGTATTAAATTCCTTGGCTAATTTTCTCAATCTTTTTCTTAACTCTAAATTAGCCAATACTCCACCACTAGCTAATAATGTTTTTGGTTTGTAAAATTCAATCGCTTTTTTAAATTTAATTAACAAACTATCAAACACTGCATCTTGAAAAGTCGCCGATAAATTGGCTAAATTTTTTCCAATCTTTTCTTTTGGCCAATCTTTAACTTGATAATAAAAAGACGTTTTTAAACCAGAAAAAGAATAATCAAAATTCTTTTGACCAGAGAGTGGTCGTGGTAAAACTAAATATTTTTTATCACCTTTTTCTGCTAATCTTTCAATAATTGGACCACCGGGATATCCCAGCCCCATTATTTTTGAGGCTTTGTCTAAAGCCTCACCAGCCGCATCATCCAATGTTTCTCCCACCACAGTGTATTTTCCAATTTTTTCCACTAAAACTAATTTTGTATGTCCTCCCGAAACCGTCATTGCTAATGCTGGAAATTCAATTTTTCTTTCTGGTTTTCCTAATTTATTTTTAATTAAATTAACTAAAATATGACCTTCCACATGATTAACTCCAATTAGTTTTTTATTGTACTTAATTGCTAATTCTTTGGCTTTATTAACTCCAATTCCTAGTGCGATTGCCAATCCTGGTCCCAATGTTACTGCAATCACCTCAATTTCTTTTATTGTTAAATGAGCTCTTTTTAAAGCAGTGTTAATTACTGGTTCAATCTTTTCCATATGGGCTCTTTTAGCAATATCCGGTACTACTCCGCCCCATTTAGCATGTAAGTCGGTTTGAGAAGAAATTACGTTTGATAACAGATAGTCATTTTCCAAAACTGCGGCGCAAGTATCATCACAACTGGTTTCTATTGCTAATATTTTCATTGATAATGTATTATATAAATATAGATATGGAAAACAAAAATAACACTTATTTGATTTTAACCATAATTCTGGTGATTCTATCAGTAATTGGTGTTTTTTTCATATTTCAAATTAAACAAAGCAAAAATACTGTTTCTCTTAATTCTAGTTCTATTCCTAAAATTGAACTTATTCCTACAGATATTCCCATAACAGTCACTCCTAGTAAGATTGCTTCTCCTTCTCCAACCAAAAAACCAACCATTACTCCTACCGCCACTCCTTCGGCTAAAATAACTCCTACTATTAAACCAACTCTCACTCCAACTCCCACTTCTAGTCCTTCTGCTAAATTAAATTTCAGTAGTTATGATGATGGTTTTTCAATCCTTTATAATTCCACTCGCAAACTCTATCAAGACAAAGAAACCAGTGGTAATCGTTATACTTTTACCAATATTGCTGGTAATTTTGCTATTCACGTCGGTTTAAATGATAAATGGGCTTGGACTAATTCAGATCGTCAATTTAGTGATTCTTTTTTAGTCGCTGGCAAATCTACTTTTAGATATGATATTTCTACCCAAACTATTGTTGATCTTCAATCAAACGGAAAAAATTATACTATTCAATGTATTCACAATGGCAAAGACACTCTTAAGGCCGAATGTGAACAATTTTTAAAAGATTTCCAACTAATTTTATAAGGAAAGGGTTTTTAATACTTTATTTCTCTAATATTCTCTTCTAAGTATTTAAATTTGATGGTCACTACTTTATGTTCTTTTTTAAGTCTTTCAAAATTCTCTTCACCCATATTTTCTGGCCACTCAATACAAGTAATTGTATTTTTAGAAAATAAACTAAAAAACCTTATTTCCTCCAAATCTCTTTCGGTTGTTATTTTATACAAATCCATATGTAAAAATTTTTGAAGTATCCCTTTTGTCAAAGGGAGAAACCCCGCGACAACGGGGAGGGGGATTTGATATTCATTGTAAATTACAAAAGTCGGACTCGTTATCTTTTCTTTCACTCCCAATAAGTGTCCTATTTTTCGGCTAAAAACTGTTTTTCCACATCCCAAATCTCCAGTCAAAGCGAAAATCACTGACTCACCTAAATGTTTTTTTAATAAAAATTCTGCAATTTTCCCTGTTTCCTTTTCCGATTTTGAAATCAACGT
>JBAYMA010000034.1:0-6431 GCA_041663805.1 Candidatus Shapirobacteria bacterium
AAAAATATCAACTTTCTAATCTTATTAATATTGTTGATTGTAATGATTACCAAATTGACGGTTCTGTTAAAGATATTATGCCGTTAAACAATTTGGCTGCTAAATATGTTCAATTTGGTTGGACGGTTACTACTATTGATGGCCACAATTTTAATCAAATTATAAAAGCCTTAAAACAGGCAAAAAAATCCACTTTTCCTAACTGTATCATTGCCAAAACCATCCTAGGTAAAGGCGTTTCTTTTATGAAAAATAATTTTAAATATCATGATGTTAAAAATATACCTGAAGATATTTATTTAAAAGCCAAAAAAGAGCTTGAAAAAAATAATGTTAAAAAATAAACCAACTAATAGTATTCGTCAATCTTTTGGCGAGACTCTTTTTCAATTAGCCAAAACTAATAAAAATATTTATGTAGTTAGTGTTGATTTAAAATCATCCCTTTTTCTAACTAAATTTGCTCGTAAATTTCCTCGTCGTTTTATTGAATGTGGTGTTGCCGAATCTAATGCCGCAGCTGTTGCTGCTGGACTAGCTAAAAGCGGTAAAACTGTTTTTTTATGCTCTTTTGCTTGTTTTTCACCTAGTCTAAATTGGGCTGTTATTCGCCAATCCATTTGCTATAACAATCTTAATGTCAAAATTGTCGGCTCTCATGCTGGTTTAATGAGTACTGATCTTGGTGCTACTCACCAAATGCTTGAAGATATTAGTCTTATGGCTTCACTTCCTAATATGGAAGTTTTTTCCCCAATTGATGCTATCGAAACTAAAAAAATCACTACGGTTTTATCTCGTAGTCCCAAACCCGCTTATCTTCGTTTAGTTCGTCCTTCAACTCCAATTATTTTTGACAAAAAATTTGGTTTTACTATTGGTAAATCTCAAATTCTTAAAAAAGGCCAAGATATAACCATTATTGGTCATGGTCCAATTTTAAATCAGGCATTTGAGGCTCAATCACTTTTTTTACTTCAAAAACCTAATATTTCCTTAGAAATTATTAACTGTTCTTCCATTAAACCTCTCGATTTTGATACCATTTTGAAAAGTATCAAAAAAACTGGTCGACTTATTTGTTTAGAAGATCATCAAAAAAATGGAGGTTTAGGTCAAATTGTTGCTTCCAAAATTTTATCTTCCAAATATCATCCCCAGTTTATTCATTTAGCTGTTGATAATCAATTTGGTCGTTCAGCCAAAACCTATCTAGAGTTGTATGATTATTATGGTATTGGTATTAAAAATTTAATTACTGCCATTAAAAAGATATTATGAAAAATTTAAAACAAATTTTAATTGAAGCTCAAAATAATCACACTGCTATTCCCTCATTTAATATTGATTCTTTTGAAATTTATCAAGCCGTCGAATCTGTCGTTAAAGATTTAAATTTACCCTGTTTGGTTCAACTTTCCGAAGGTGAAGATAAATTTATTCAAGCTGAACGTCTATTAATATTGGTCAAAAAAGCTCAAATTGATGGTTTACCAATCTATTTAAATATGGATCATGGTAAAAATATTGATCGTTTATTTCATCTCGTTGAACTCGGTTTTGATATGGTTCATTTTGATGGTTCTGATCTTGATTATCAGACTAATTTAGCCACTACCACTAAATTTATTCAAGATATAAAATCTCGTTTTCCAGACACTTTAATCGAAGCCGAATTTAATAAAATTAGTTTAGTTGATAATCAAATTTCTCCCGATAGTTTTACTAGTCCTGATCAAGCCTTAGAATTTATTAATCAAACCAAAGCTGATCTTCTAGCAGTTTCTATTGGTAATTTACATGGAGTTAGTCAAACTATACCCGAGACCATCAATTTAGAATTACTCCAACAAATTAAAACTATTTTACCTAATCAACTTTTTACCCTTCACGGTGGTTCTGGTATTAGTCCTGATGAAATTTCTGCTTCAATTAAAATTGGTATTGTCAAAATTAATATTAATACTGATCTTCGTTTACAGTTTCTAAAATCAATTAAAACTGAATTAGATAATCAAAAAAATGACAAAATTTATGATTTATTAAATCCAGTTATTGAGGATCTTAAAAAGATTATTAAAGATAAATTTTTATGTATGATGTAATTTCTATTGGTGCTGCCACCGTTGATATTTTTATTAAATCCAATGATTTTTTAATTAATAAAGATTTGCTTTGTTTAAAATATGCTTCAAAAAGTGAAATTAATCAAAGTCTTATTTGTAGTGGTGGGGGAGCTACTAATTCTTCAGTATCTTTTTCCAATCTTGGTTTAAAATCGGCCTGTATTTCCCTAATTGGTAATAGTCATCTTAATAACTATATTTTTGAAGATTTAAAAAAATATCAAGTTTCTGATCAATTTATTGTTCAAAATAAAAAAGATATTACTGATTTTTCAGTTGTTATTATTGCTCCAGATGGTGGTCGATCTATTCTTACTAATCGGGGTAAATCAGGATTAGAAGAAAAACATTTTAAATGGAGTCAAATTCAAAAAACTAAATGGTTATATATTACTTCTTTAGAAGGAAATATTGATCTTCTTGAAAAAATTATTGGTTTTGCCAAAGAGTTTAATATTAAAATTGCTCTTAATCCTGGTAATCGTGAATTACTTCAGACAAAAAAACTCTTATCTCTGGTTAAAATGGTCGATTTTTTGCTTCTAAATCAAGAAGAGACCGAAATTTTGACTGACACTTCAGCCAATGATTCAAATTTTTGGAATAAAGTTAAATCTCTTCAAAGTTCAATTATTGCTGTTACTAATGGTCGTCAAGGTGCCTATGTTTTTACTCAAGATCAGCAATTTTATTCACCTGTTATTAATACTCATCCTATCGATGAAACCGGTGCTGGTGATTCTTTTGGTTCTGCTTTTATCGCCGCTCTTATTTATCAAAAAAATCTAAAAGATTCACTTTTTTGGGGTATTAAAAATTCTGCTTCAGTAGTTTCTTATCTTGGTGCTAAATCAGGTCTTTTAACTTTAAAACAAATTAAAAAATAACTATGCTTCCTAAACAAGAAAAAAATAAAAGATTAAATCAGTTAGTAATAGATACTGAAGATAAATTAAAAACTGATACTCAGTTAGCTCAAAAACGGATTAAAACTAAACGTCGTCTAGTTTTAATTAGTCTGTTTTTAACCGTCGGTCTTAGTCTTATTTTTTGGTCATTTCGTAGTCTTCAAAAAATTTCAATTTCTCCACCAAAGATTAATTTTAATTTTAAAATTAATCTTCCTAAAACTAATAAAAATATATCTCTAAAAAATACCAATTCTTCAGAAGATGTTGATAAATATATTAAATCGCTAAATAATAATTGGTCTATTTTTATTAGTTTAGTTTCCAAACCAAACACTCCTCTTTATAAATATTCTCCCGATTTAGTTTTAAAAGATAATAATCCTGATACTCTCAAAAGACTTTCTTCTATTCCAACCAATACTCAAAGTTCAATTGATCTTAATTTACCTCAAGGTCTACTTTTTCAAGAGTATTTAAACTCTGATATAAATTTTACTTATCAAAATATTATTTCTTTACCTAAAAATAAACTTTTATTTCTAATTAAAATTGATAATCCTAAAAATATTGATCAAGTTAAACAAGAATTGCCATTATTAATTGACAAAATTTATTGGTATTCCGTTAGCCAAATTAATTAGTTGGGGTTGGAGTTATTAAAGTTGGACAATTTACTTTTATTTCACTTCCATTTATTATCCATTGTTCTTTTCCACAAATATTTTTTTTAACTAAATTATTTGGTACCACCCATTGTTCATTTTCTTTATCTTTCAACAACTCTTGCATTAAATTATTCCATATTGGAGTTGCCCCAGTTACTCCTGAAGCCACCCAACTCATTGGGGTACTATTATTATTTCCTACCCAAGTAGCTACTAAAAAACTTGGTGTCCAACCAATACACCAATTATCTTTCAAATTATTAGTTGTTCCAGTTTTTACTGCTACTGTTTTTCCTTTGATAACTAATTTGGAACTAATTCCAAAAATAGGTGATCTGGCCTGATTATCACTCAAAGCATCATTAATCATAAAAGCATATTCTGGTTTAGTTATTTCTTCTTTTTCTATTTCTTTTTGATATATCTTTTCTCCTAGATAATTATCAATTTCTAATATTGGATTAATCTCTATTTTATTTCCTAAATTGGCAAATATGCTATAAGCTTGAGCCAATTCAGTCATTTTAACTTCTCCACTTCCTAAAGCTAATGATAAGCCAAATCTTGATCTGTCATTCCATGTAGTTATTCCCATATCTTCAGCTAAATCAATCATATTATTAATTCCATTTTTTTCTAATAATTTAACCGAAGGAACATTTAATGAAGATGCTAAAGCTGTTTTAAGAGTTACTGTACCCATATATTTACCATTGTAATTTTGGGGAGCATATGGCTTTTGTCTTGAATTTACCGAAGGGTAAATAACCGGACTATCTTCAATTGTTGATGACAGACTATAACCATTTTCTAAAGCTAATAAATAGTTGATTGGTTTTATTGATGACCCTGGCTGTCTTAATGCTGTAGTTACATTAAATTTTCCTTCAATATCTTTTGATTGATAATTTTTTGATCCAATCATTGCTAAAATATCGCCCGATTTAATATCTATTATTAAAGCTGCTCCATTACTGATTCTTAAACTTTCTATTTTTTCAATTTCATCAGCTACTATTTTTTGGCTTATTTCTTGGATATTTAAATCTAAAGTAGTTTTTATAACTAAACCCTGTTTTTCAATATTGGCATAACCATATTTTTCTTCCAATATATTTTTAATATAAAAAACAAAATGAGGTGCTTTAATTTCTTTACCATTAGTTTTTATATTTATTTTTTCATTTAACCATTTTTCTGCTTCGTTTTTATTTAAATAATTATTACTTACCATTTCTTCTATTACATGTTTAGCTCTTATTAATCCTAATTCAGGGTTATTACCATATGGGGAATAAGAACTTGGAGCTGCTGGTAATCCTGCTAAATAAGCTGCTTCAATAATATTTAAATTAATTACATTTTTCCCAAAATATTTTTGAGATGCCTCTTGAACCCCATAGGCTTCTCCTCCATAAGGTGCTTGATTTAAATATCTTTCCAAAATTTCATCCTTAGTCATTTTTTGTTCAATTATCAAAGTTAATATTCCTTCCTTTATTTTCCTTTTAATAGTTTTTTCATTACCTAGAAAAATATTTTTTACTAATTGTTGGGTAATTGTTGAACCTCCTCTTGGTTTATCATCTCCATTTTTTTTAAAATTATAAAAAATAGCAGTTATTAATCCCTTAAAAGACAAACCATGATGTTTATAAAAATCTTTATCCTCAATTGCTATTGTTGCCTCAATTAAATTTTTAGGAATTTTGTTTAATGGCGTCCAGGTTCTATTTTCATTTTCATAAAATTTATAAAGTATTTTGCCGTTTCTATCAACTATCTTCGTTGATAAATTAGGTGGATTATAAATTAAATTTACATTTGGCAAATCCCTTATTATCCACCAATAAAAAGTAAATAGAGATATTGTTAAAAACAATCCTAAAAATAAAAAACACCAAAGTTTTTTCTTAATTGAAATTTTGGGAAAATTAAACCTAACTTTAATTTTTGGTATTCGTATTTTTGGTAATTTTAACCAGTTTCTTTGTCTTTTTTCAATTTGCCATTTAGATAAAATTATTTTTGGCCAACTAAAATTAGGTAATTTAATTTTTATTGGTTTAAATTTTATTTTTTTAAAAAAAAGGATAATTTTTCCGATCGATTTAACCACAGGACTTCCTATTTTGATCAAAATTTTCACTATTGTTTGTAATAGAGTCATCCTAATTTACTTTTGTAGCTGGGATTTGATTAGTATTGGTTTCATCTGGATTTGTAATTTGGGCAGGTGGGCAGTCTAAACAAATTTTAACTCCCACTATATCGGTTACTATCAAATGTTCCTGCCATTCAGCATTTGGAGTTACCTCATCATTAACTACTATTTTTCCAGTATCTTTATTAATCAATACATTTTGTTTTATTACTGTTTGTTTTGCTGGCAAAAATTCCTTTTTAAAATATTCATAATGAGATTCACAGCCTTCCTCAGGAATTGCCATTCCTGTAAGATTACATACATTCATTCCCACGATACCAGCTGGTCTGGTTGGTTTTTTAATCTCTTTATCTTTTAAAAGTTGGGTCATTATTTTATTCCAAATAGGAGCTGCTCCAGTTGTTCCCGAAACTAATCCTCCCATTTTTGAATTATCATTATTTCCCACCCAAGTTGCTACTACATAATCCTGAGTGTAACCCATCGTCCAGTTATCTCTCATATCATTAGTTGTTCCGGTTTTTACTGCTACTTCTGGATGACCTTTAATATTAAGCATTGA
>JBAYMA010000035.1:0-6366 GCA_041663805.1 Candidatus Shapirobacteria bacterium
CCTTTACTCATATTTCTTTCTAAAACTCCCTGTCCACAGGCTAAATCTAAAAGAGATTCATTATCTTTCAAATTTAAAATTCTTTTCAAGTTTGGCATTATTACATGTTGATGATAATAATGACCTTCATCTCCAACCGATTGGTTGTACCATTTACTTACTTTTTGCCAAGAACTATTTTCCATGGCTAGATTCTAACATTTTCTGTAGCTTGGGGTATAATTATTCAGTGATTATCATAAAAAACGCAATTCAAATTGAAGGTATTCGTAAATCATCTAAATTGGCGGCAGCCACTCTAAAATATCTTTCTAATTTTGTAAAACCAGGAATTTCTACTGAAAAATTAAACACCATTGCTCATAAATATATTATTGATCATAAGGCTATTCCTGCCCCTTTAAATTATAGTGGTTTTCCCAAAAGTATTTGTACTTCAGTCAACGATGTTGTTTGTCATGGTATTCCATCTCCCGATAAAATTTTACAAGAAGGAGATATTGTTAATCTTGATGTTACTACTATTTTAGATGGTTTTTATGGCGATGTTTCCGCTACTTTTCCAGTTGGTGAAATTAGTGAATCAGCTCAAAAATTAATTGATATTACTAAAAAATCTCTTGATCTTTCAATAGAATCATTAAAACCAGGTAAAATTTTAAATGACTGTGTTGGAAAAATTATTGAGCCTTTTGTTCAAAAATATGGTTTCAGTGTGGTTAAAAGTTTAGGTGGACATGGTGTTGGTATTAAATTTCACGAAGATCCTTTTGTTTTTCATTTTGACAGTTCCAAAGAAAGTATAATTTTAAAACCAGGTATGATTTTTACCATTGAACCAATGATCAATGCTTCTCCTGATTATCGAGTTACTCTTGATCAATCAGATTCTTGGACTATTCGTACTTTTGATCATTCTCTCTCAGCTCAATTTGAACACACTATTCTTATTACTAATAATGGTTATGAAATTTTAACTATATGATTCTTTTAGATGGCAAAACTTTATCTCAAAAAATAATGACTTCTCTTAAAGAAGAAGTTTCTAATTTAAATTTAAATCCAATTTTAGACATTATTATTGTTGGTGATGATCTGGCTAGTTTGAAATATGTGTCTATGAAACAAAATCAAGCTTCGTTAATTGGCATCGGTGGTACTGTTCATCATTTGGATAAAAATAGTAATACTGACGATGTTTTAAATTTAGTTAGTCAACTTAATAACGATAAAAATATTACTGCTTTTATGGTTCAACTACCACTTCCTTCTCAAATTGATACTTCAAAAGTGTTATCACTTATCAATCCTCAAAAAGATGCCGATGGTTTAAACCCTCTAAATTTAGGTCTTTTATTTCAAAAAGATTCTCAACCAATAATTTCTGCTACTGCTTTAGGAATTCTAAAATTATTGGAAGAATATAATATTGATTTAAGCGGCAAAAATGCGGTAATTATAGGTCGTAGTTCTGAAGTGGCTATTCCTTTATCAGCTTTATTTTTATCTAAAAATGCCACCACCACTATTTGTCATTCTTACACTAAAAATTTAAAAAAAATTTGTCAGCAAGCTGATATTTTAGTTTCTTCAATTGGTAAACCACAATTTTTTACCAGTGAATATATAAAAACAGACGCCATTATTATTGATGTTGGTTTTACCACTGACTCTAATAATAAAGTTTCTGGAGACTTTGATTTTGATCAAGTTGCTTCTTTAGCTAGTTTTATTACTCCAGTTCCCGGTGGTGTCGGCCCTATGACCATCACTTCACTTTTATATAACACTATCCAAATCGCTAAAAAATAAAAGGCTCCCTAAATTTCCCCGTCTTGTCAAAGAAGGGGTTAGGGGAAGATTGAAATTTTGAGACAGAGAGGTTTGCTATAATAAATTATGCGCATCCAACTTTTTGATCGTGGTAGTCCACAAGGTAAAAAGTTATTTTCTGATTTAGAAAATATTTGTCATCGTCTTCAAGTTGATTACGATCCTGAATACATCAAAGATATGACCAAAGTCTACAACATGGGCGTTCAAGGCTCTACAGTGCTTTTAATTGACAATGAAATTGCTTTCGTCGATAAATATCCTAATCAAAAAGAGTTAGAAACTATTATTTCCGAATATCTATAAATCGCCCTCCATTATTCAAGGGAGGGTGTCCGAAGGACGGGTGGGTTTTAATTATAATCCAAATAATCTTTTTGCATTTTCATCAATTATTTTTTCAGTATCAACAAAACTCATTTCCCAAATTTCGGCCACTTTTTCATAAATATATTTAATATAAGCCGGTTTATTTTCTTCACCCTTAAATGGTATTGGAGTTAAATAAGGACAATCAGTTTCCAATATTAATTTATCTTTTGGGATATTTTTAACCACATCTATTAAACCGTCTTCATAAGTCAAATTTCCATCAATTCCAAAATAGAATTTATTTTGCAAATCAATTATTTTTTGAATTCTTTTTTTACCTCCAGCATAACAATGAAATACTCCACTAATATTTTTGTATTCTTTAAGAATTTTCACTACTTCATCGACCGCTTTTCGAGCATGAATTATTAGTGGTAATTTATATTTTTGAGCTAATTCTATTTGTTTTCTAAAAACAATAATTTGTTTTTCTTTATCAAATTCTCCTGAAAAATCTAGTCCACACTCACCAATTGCCACTACTTTTTTATCAATTAATTTGTCTAATTTTTCTATTCCGTTACTAGGGGACTGGGGGTGAATTCCAATTGCTGGTAATAAAAAAATATATTTTTTAGCCAACTCTAAATTATTTTTAGAATCTTCAAAATTAGAGGCTACTAAAACTATTTTATCTACTTTTCCCCGAGTGTCATCTAATATTTGTTCCAAATGAGCATGTGTATCAATCATATTTATTATTTTGCCTTATTTTATGATAAAATCAATATCTAACTAATATTGATTTGTAAATTTTCTATAAATATTGTTAAATAGAACTATGTTTACTAAAAAAAAGCATTCCATAATAAAGAAAATCGGCATACTTAAAAAGTACAACAACATATTTAATTTCTGTCTTAAAAAGAAACAAAGAACAAAAGCTTCAAATTATGTCAAAAAGAACTTTGGTGATGTGATTAGGAGATTATCTTTTGAATAAAAAGTGATCTATCTTGATCTAGATGATTTTTTTATAAAAATTTTTCCTGATATTCGTGAAGTTACATATGACGATAATCCTAAAAAACTTTACTATGAAAACTGTAAAGATGGAATCTCCCAATTAGATTGTGTTTTATCACTAATTAAAAATGATGATTATTATCCAAGTTTTATTAAAAAAGCATCATATCTTTTTGTAACTATAAGTACAGGTCACTACTTTCCCAATGGAAATAAAAGATTAGCTCTTTTTTCTTTAGCCTATTTTTTAGCACTCAATGAGTGTAAATGGAAAGACAATTCTGTGGAAGAATACAGTGTTTTTCTAAAAAAATATTTTCCTAATTATAAACTTAGCCCCAAAAATTTTAAAACTACAACTGGTTGGGCCCTTTATAATTTTAATAAAGCCATTAATTTTAAAATTCCAGAAAAAGACTTTAAATATAATTTTAATAAAATCAAAAAAATTACAGAAAAATATCTTAAAATAATTTTAGATATTAAAGATAAGTATTAAATTCTTGGAAATAATGGATTTTCCAGTGGTTTAATGATTCCTTTAAATATTTGTTCGATTTTTTCACAAGTTTCTGGCATTATTGGTTTTAATAAACCAACAGCAGTTAAAATATATTCAATAGTTTGTTTTAATATTAGTTTTCTATCTGGATCTTCTTTGTTTAGTTTCCATGGAGTTTTTTTACTCAATTCAGTATTAGCCGCATTTAAACTGTCTCTGAAGATAATTTCTATTGCTTCATCAAATTTTAAATTATCAATTAGTTTATTAAATAATTCATAATCTGGATCATCTTTTATATCAATATTTAAATCGTATTTTTCTCCTTCAGCCAATTTTGCTACTCTAGATACTAAATTGCCCAAATTATTGGCTAAATCAGCATTGTATTTTTCTTTAAATCTCTCAATTCCCACATCAGAATCATTTTCACCTGGGAATGATCTGGCGATTAAATATCTTGATCCATCAATTCCAAAAAGATCAATTAATTGTTGAGGTGAAATTACATTACCAATTGATTTAGACATTTTCTGTCCATCAATCATATAAAAACTATGAATAAAAGTTTTTATAGGTAATTCAATTTCTGCTGATAATAACATTGCTTGCCAAATTACTGTATGAAACCACAAAATTTCTTTACCAAGAAGATGTATATCTGCTGGCCAAAAATATTTTTTTCCATCAACAAACTGAGTCGCACTATAATAATTAATTAAAGCATCAAACCAAACATAGACTGTTTGTTTTTTATCCCAAGGCACTTCAATTCCCCAACTTACATTTTCTCTAGATAATGAAATATCATTAACCCCAGCTTTAAGTTTTGCCAATATTTCCGATTTTTTTCCTTCAGGAAAAATATAATTAGTCTTTTCATTTTCAATTAGTTCAATTATTTTAGGAACATATTTACTTAATTTAAAAAACCAATTTTCCTCACTTTTAGCAACTGTTTTTTCTGCTGGATGAAGACCACAGTGTCCATCAACTAAATCTGTCTCAGTCAAAAATTTTTCACATCCAACACAATATAAACCTTCATATTTATCTTTATAAACATCACCTTTTTCATAAATTTTTTGAAGTAATTCTTGAACTACTTTCTCATGTCTTGGATCAGTTGTTCTAATAAAAAAATCAAAATCAATATTCAATTTTTTCCAAGCCTCTTCAAATCGAGGAGAAATTTTATTGCAATATTCTGTTGGACTTAAATTTTCTTTAGCCGCTGATTCCGCTACTTTTTGTCCATGCTCATCAGTTCCAGTCAAAAAGAAAACGTCTTCACCTTTAATTCGGTGTAATCTAGCCACAATATCAGTCGCCACTGTAGTACAGGTGTGACCAATATGAGGTACATCGTTAATATAATAGATTGGGGTAGTTATAAAAAATTTCTTCATCACCCTTATTTTCCCACATTTACGCTTTTTTAGCAGATTTTGCTTTGGCTTTAGTTTTAGCTTTGCTTTTAGCAGTTTTTTTGATAATAGCTTTAACCGGAGCTTTAACAATATCTTTATCTTTTACTTTTTTAGAGAAATTAGATTTAAGTCTAGCAGTTTTATTTTTATGAAAAATTCCTTTTTTAACAGATTTATCCAATATAGAATAAACCTCTTTTAGAGATTCACTATTTGGTTTGGCCAAAAACTTTTTGACCGACAATTTTAATTTGTTTTTAAATAAAACATTGTCCTTTTTATTTTTTAAGGACTTTCTTAGTGATTTTTTTGCAGATAAACTTATTGGCATAGGGATTATTTTATCCTATATACCAAACATTTACAAGAATTTATAATATACTATGGGCTTGAGAGAAAAAATTCATTTATTTACTCAAAAAAAACAACACACGATTTTATCTGCTTCGTTGGTTTTAGTTGTAACATTCGGTATTTCTGCTATTTTAGGTTTTCTTAGAAGTCGTTTTCTTTATGCTACATTTTTCAAATGTTGTGTTTTACAACTTGATGTTTATAATGCCGCTTTTCGTCTTCCTGATTTAATTTTTAAACTTTTAGTCACCGGTGCTTTATCTGCTTCTTTCATCCCTGTTTTTTCTGGTTATCTTCAAAAATCAGAAAAAAAAGCTTATGAAATTGCCTCTAGTGTTATCAATATTTTGTTAATTATATTTTTTATTGCTGCTGTTTTTGTTCTTATTTTTGCTAGACCCCTAACAGCTTTGATTGCTGGAGGATTTTCTCCAGAACAACTTGATCTCATGGTTAATTTGACTCGGATTCTTTTATTAGCTCAAATTTTCTTTCTTCTTAGTAATTTTATTACTGGCATTCTTCAAGTCAATCAAATTTTTATAATTCCAGCTCTTTCTCCAATTGTTTACAATCTTTTTATTATTATTAGTATTTTTACTCTTGCTCCTATTTTTGGAATTTATGGAGTTGTTTATGGTGCTGTTATCGGTGCTTTTTTCCATTTAGCTATTCAGATTCCAGTCGTTAAACGTCAAGGTTTCAATTATAAATTAATAATTAATACCAAACTTAGTGGTGTCAAAGAAGTCTTTAAACTCATGATTCCTAGAAGTTTATCTCTTGGTTTAGGTGAAATTGAAAATACTGTTACTTTATTTTTTGCTACTACTCTTTCAGCTGGATCAATATCTTTATTAAATTTAGCTCTTCAATTTATGTATTTACCCAGTCGTATTTTTGGTACCA
>JBAYMA010000036.1:0-6359 GCA_041663805.1 Candidatus Shapirobacteria bacterium
ACATAACCTTTCATTATGTGGGTGATGGAGGACTCGAACCTCCGACCCCCGTCTTATCAGGACGGTGCTCTAACCAACTGAGCTAATCACCCTTATTTTAAAATAATCTAAATCTCCGACCCTTCCGACGTACGTCGGAGTGCTCTAACGAGACTTAATCAATTTTAATTATTTAATGTACTTTGTGCCTCCGACCCTTCCGACGTACGTCGGAGTGCTCTAACCTCCGCCAACTGGCGGATGAGCCCTCAAAAGTAAACCTATTTTATCACAAGACTTCTCCCTTTTTTAAGGGGAGATATCCGCAAGACAGAGAGGTTTTTTAAAATCCTAAAATTGCTGGAGCCATTACCGATAATGTGGTGATGATTGTTGCTGATATTATTCCGCCTAAAAAAACACAAGCCATCGATTTTTTAAAATCTAATCCCATAAAAGCCGCAATTGCTGTTCCTGTCCAAAGCCCAGTAGTTGGTAATGGAATTCCTACAAATAATGTTAACCCAATTTCCATATATTTTTCTACTTTTTTAGCTCCTTTTTGAACTTTCTTTTCAATAAAATCAGTAAATTTATGTAAAAATTTAATTGTCTTCATCCAACCTAAAATTTTATTAAAAAATAAAAATACAAATGGTGCTGGTATAAAACTTCCAATTAAACTCACTAAAAATATAGTCAAAGGATTAATATGGTAACCAATTATTCCTATAGGTATTGCTCCTCTTTGTTCAATTAAAGGTACCATTGATATTAAAAAAATATACAGTAATTTCATATTCTTCAGTCTATCTTATCTGTTTTAATTTTCCAAGTTAGCTAAAAATTTTACTACTTCTTCAGCCACATTTATTTTTGTTACTTCCATAAATCTATTATAATTTGGTGTTTTATTCACCTCAAAAAATAATGGTTTATTAATATCATTATCTCTAAACACCACATCTACTCCAGCAACCATTATGCCACATATTTTTGCTGCTTCTATCGCCAATTTTTTAATATTCTCTGGTAAATCAGTTTTTTCAAAGTTATTTTTTAATCTTGGATTTTCCCCAATTGCTCGCCTCATCACTCCCAATACTTTATCTCCTAATACCATTACTCTAAAATCTTCCGTATTCACTATATATTCCTGAAGCATATATTTATTTTCACCAGATTTTTCAATCAATTTTAACTCTTCCCATTTAACATCAAAATCTTCTTTCCCATATATTTTAAAAACCTGTCTTCGTCTATCTCCTCTACTTCCTTTTATTATTAATGGAAATTCAAATTTCTTTATTGCTTCTTTTTTTAAATATTCCAAACCACCATAAATACTTTTAGGTACAGGTAATCCTGCTTGACTCAAAATCAACATTTGATGTGCTTTACAAGCATCGCTTGGTCTTCCTTCTCTAACCATCGGATCCACAATAATTTTATTCTCATCCAATTGACTAGTTATCAAATTTACTTCTTCCCAATAGTTTTTAGTGTTTCTAAAAAAATAAACATCATAATCTTTCATTTTTTCACCACCAATCAAAACTTCACCTGTCTCAGTTTCAAAACTAACTTGTTTATAAGCCACCAAATCCAATTGAATTTGCAACTTCTCTGCCGCCATTTTTAATTCCACCAACTTATCACTTTTTATATTCCCTCCAAAAATTACTATTTTATTTGCCATATTTTTATTTAAAAATTAATAAGTATTTAAATTTAAGAAATATTTCATTTTTTTGCACTAATTAAAAAACCATTAAGATCTTTTCTCCCAATCAAAAATCGAGTTCTTAATCCTTCCCTATTAGCCACGTTCACCGCTGTTACAATTTTCTTTCCATTTAACCAAAAAGTCAAACCTATCACTGGTCTTTCATGTGCTCTTCCTAAAGCTGATTTATAGTGTCTGTAGTAGAGTACCTTTTCTTCACTTAACAATCCCAATTTATTAGCCAACTTTTCATCAATCGAACTTCTCAAGGCTCCAGTATCAACTTTTGCCTTAACTTCCATCATTCTATGTTTACCTTTTTTAATTATTATTCCTTTGTTTAATTGTGGGTTAAATCCTTTTGGTATTTTTATTCTAATTGTTTCTATTGATTCAATCATTTTACTTTTTTCTTTCTCTTCAATTTTTTCAAAAAAACTTTCACCAAATAAATATTTAGCTAAAGTAATAGCATGATCCAAACTTCTCACTTCAATCTCATCAACTTTTTCCATTCGAGCTCTCAATCCTGCCTTATTACACACCTGTATTGACAACCCCGGTCTAGCATTCACTTCCAATACTTCTGGTCCTTTTTCTTTATCCAAAACCACATCTACTCCCATAAATCCTAAATTTGGTACTGCTTTTTGACAATTAATGGCTGTCTCTAAAATTTCTCTCCAAAAAGGAATTTTAATCCCGTTAACTTTTCTCTTTTTCTTTTTTCCATAATCAAAAATTTGATAAACCGGCTCCCCTCTTCCTTCAATTCCAAAAGTAGTAATTCCTGTTGCTAAATCAATTCCCAAACCCATTGCTCCTTGATGTAAATTTGCTTTTCCCCCTGATTTTTCAGTTGGAATTCTAAGCATTGCCATTACCGGCACTCGGTTATAAACAATTACCCTAATATCTGGTGTTCCTGATTTGGTTAAAGCCAAAAATAATGGATGAATTTTAATTCGTTCTTCCACCAACACTTTATCTGACATTGTATGTAAACTATATTTTCCCGCTAATATTTCTTGACAATGTAATTTAATATCATGAGTAGTTATTTTTTCTCCATTCATTTTTTGCCATTCTCCTGCCCATTTTCCTCTTTTTCTAATAATTAAAATTCCTTCTCCACCATATCCCGACTCTGGTTTAATTACAAAATTTCCCTCCAAATCTTCCCATCTAAATTTATTTAAATCCTCTTCGTTTTTAAATCTAGCTATTAAAACTGGTACTCCTACTCCATTTTTTGCCAAAATTCTCTTCGTTTTATATTTACTATCAGCAATTGCCTTACCACTAGCCGTATTTTTTCTCAAATAAATTTTATTCCGTTCATTTTTAGTCAAAAACTGCCGATATTGTCTTAAATTAAACATGTTGGTTTTAAATTATTAAGGCCTCCCTTTTCAAGGGAGGCTCCCGATTTATCGGGTGGTGGGTTTAGAACGTATTGCTTTCTTAAATCTTTTGATCTCCGACAATCTTATTCCAGTATAATTTCCTACCACCAAATTAACTACCAAAACTAAAATTACTATTAAATCCGGATATTTTAAAACCACTCCTTGAACCCAATCAAAATTCATTACCACCGCTCCTACAATTGCTAGTATCATTGTTCCCAACATCAAATTTTTAGCTTCATCTTTGCTTTTTACTAATTGAGTTCGAGTAAATTCCTCTGCCAAAAGAATCATAAACAATATCGGAAAAATTGAAATTTGACTAATATTTATCCATTTTACAAAAGAAGAAAACACCATTAATACAAAAATTCCCATCGATATCATTAATAAATTTATTGCTCTTGCTGGCCAAAAGTGAAGTTTAAGTTTCTTTAAAACAGCATTACTTAAAAGTGAAATTACCAAAATTATGGCAAATAACATCAACCCTCCAAATACCCCTGTTGCCAAGAAAGTTATTGCAATCATCGTCGGCATAAAAATTCCATATCCAGATAAACCTACTACATAATGTAAAAAAGATACTAAGGTTGCAATTAGTGGTAACAGTAATAATAATACTACTGTATTAGTTGATACTCCTCTTTCGACTGCCCAACCAATTATTACTCTCAAACTATTTAATCCATTCCAATTTTCCACTATTTGAACTTGTGGTATTACTTCAATAGCTCTAGCTTCAGCTATTTTTCCACCAAATAATAAACATACTATTAATATTAATAAAATAAGTTTTTTCATTTATTTATTTTACACTTTATGACTTAATAATTTAATAAAGTTTACAACTAATTTTGTGCCGTATTATAGCACTATTTTATTAAATTCAATCTCCATATTTATTCTTTCACTTTTTCCTCTCTTTTAAGGTATAATTTGCCAATGATCAATCGTTTTCTAGCTCAAGTTAATATTGGTGATATTCCTACTACTAATGGAAAACTCAGTACTACTTATGGCAGTATTTCTCCACTCATTACTTCTCTACTCAGAAACTCTCTTACTTTAGCTGGTATTATCCTTCTTGGACTTTTGATTTTCGGCGGTATTACCTTTATAATGAACGCAGGTAGTGGTGATTCTAAAAAAGCCGAACAAGCTAAACAAACTATCACCAGTGCTCTAATTGGATTTGCTGTTGTTTTTGGAGCTTATCTAATTATTCAATTAATAGAACTTATTACTGGTTTAAACATTTTACACTCAAACTTATAATATGTTAGGAATATTTGGAGAAATTAAACCACCAATAGAAAATAACGCTTATTTTACTGGAACTAAAGGATCTGGTATTTTTTTACTTTTAAGCAATCTTTTTAAACTAGCTGGCGTTATTGCTGGTATTTTCTTTATTGTCCAAGTTATTTTAGCTGGTTTTAATTATCTTTCAGCTAATGGTGATCCTAAAAAAACCGAAGTTGCTTTTGCTAAAATTTGGCAAAGTATGATTGGTCTAGCTATTGTTGCTAGTGCTTTTGTTATTGCTTCTGTTATTGGCCGGCTTACCGGTATTAATATTTTAAACCCCACTATCTATGGACCAGGTCAATAAATTATTAGCTGCCCAATTTAAATTAACTGGCCCAGGTATAACTCCTGTTGGTGATGGCACTAATCAACTTGAAAGTATTATTTCTACTGTCATTGGTGCATTAACTTTAATTGGTGTCATTTTCTTTGTAGTTCAAATTATTCTTGCTGGTTATGGTTTTATGTCAGCCCAAGGTGATAAAGGAAAAATAGAAACTGCTAGAAAACGTCTTACTGATAGTATTTTAGGCATAACTATTGTCGTCGTCGCTTTTGGTGCTGGTGCCCTTATCGCTAATCTTGTTGGATTAGGCAATGTTTTTGATCTTAATAAAATATTTACTCTTATTCAACCTAAATAAATATGAATTTAATTAAACCAGTTTACGCTCAAATTGTTAATCCTTTAATCAAAAATTCTGCTAATATTGCTTCCAATCCTCAAAGTTATGCCAACAAAGTTATTCAAACCATTTTTTCTATCTTCTTTATTGTCGCTACTATTTATTTTGTTTGGCACATTGTTTTATCTGCCTATCACATGATCTCTTCCCAAGGTGAACCAGAAAAATGGAAAGCAGCCCAAAAATCAATTATCTATTCTTTTGTCGGTTTAATTTTAATTTTTTCTATTTTTGCCATTCTCAAGTTTGTAGGTACAGTTCTTGGAATTGATGGACTTAAAACCCTTCAACTAATTTGGCCATCTCTTTCAAATTAAATTAATAATTGCTATTATTCATTAATAACTAATTTATCAATTAATCAAAATATGTTCAAAAACATCAAAAATAAAATCCAAATGGCTGCCATTGCTGCTCCAGTTTATGCTGCCGAAAGTTTAAAAATTGGCACTGGCAACAATTCTTCTTTTAGTAATCTTCAAAATCTTACCGCTCAAGGTATTATTTCTGGAGCTATTAGCTTAGTTCTTATCGTTGTCGCTTTAGTATTTTTCTTCATTCTAGTTTTCGGTGGTCTTCGTTGGGTTACTTCTGGTGGAGATGAGAAAAAAGTCGGTGAGGCTCGTTCTCAAATTACCAATGCTCTCATTGGTTTAGCTATTGTCTTTGCTGCTTGGGCTATTATGAAACTTATTGGTACTGTCTTCGGTGTCAATATTCTTGGAGATTTAACTATTCCTTCTTTCCAATAAAGTAATTTTGATTTTCAAAACCCCTCCGATGTTCTTCGGAGGGGTTTTTTAGTTAAAGACTTCCATAGTATATAATTACTTTATGATTAATCTTCTAAAAATATTTCATCCCTCACCTATTTTTGCCCAAGGTAAAGAATGGAGTCAAATAAATTCTAAATGTGTTGTTGATGGAGTTGCTACTATTAAAGGTTTTGAATGTATTTTTTATAATATTCTTCAAGTTGTTGTTGGGGCTGCTGGTCTAGCTTTTTTCGCCATGTTTATTATTGGTGGTTTTAAATATCTAACTTCCAGTGGTGATTCCAAAAAAATTGCTAGTGCTTCTTCCACTTTAACTATGGCTATTGTTGGTATTATTGGTGTTGTTGCTTCTTGGCTTATCCTCAAATTCATTAGCGGTTTTACTGGAATCAACGTCACTCAATTCAAAATAGGAAATTAAATGATCAAACGATTATTTTTAGTCATTTCTTTTTTGACTATTTTATTTCTA